>DASYTX010000295.1:0-9470 GCA_036001865.1 Terriglobales bacterium | reverse complement strand
CTTTGGCATTCTTGCGCTCGGTTACGCCGGCTTCGCGCTGCTCGACGCAAGGCTCTACCAGGCCCATCAGACCTGGAAATTTCAACAAGCATTATTGAAGAGCTTGAGGCCATCTATCGGCAACGGTGAACACCCTCACTTTGTGCCCTTGCCTACGGCACTAGTGGAAGCGAACCACGTGAGAACCGAGAGCCCTGACACAACCGGCCGCGGACGCTCCCCGTGGGGTCGGATCGAGATAAGCACAATCGGCCTTGCAGCGATGATCCTGGAAGGCATCGAGGAAAAGACTCTGCGCCGGGCGGTCGGGCATTTTCCAGGTACCGCGCTTCCGGGTCAGCCCGGGAACGTCGCGCTCGCGGGGCACCGGGATACGTTTTTCAGAGCGCTGCACAATATCCGCAAGGATGATGAAATCACGTTGGAGACGTTAGATGGATCCTACCGCTATCGCGTGGACTCTACCAAGGTGGTCGATCCCGAGGACACGGAAGTGCTGGACCATTCCGATGACGCAATTCTGACCCTGGTGACTTGTTACCCGTTCGCTTTTGTGGGCTCTGCACCCAAGAGATTTGTTGTTCGCGCGCACAGAATTCCTGAATGAGGCAAGACCACCACTTGTTTTGGGGAATCCTCATTGCGCCCTGACACGCTCCTCGGGTCTGTGCTCACCGCGCCAAGCGCTTCCGCAATGAATGAGCAGTTCTGCACAGCATTCCGAAACGGGTGAGTGAATACTAGGCACGTCTCGAAAGAGCAGGTTTTTGGTAGCCGGCGTTGATGATGCCCTGGTCGGCTCCTGATTGGCACAGGCGGGCGCATTCTACCTATCAAACAGGCTCAGCCCAACATAGCCCTAATCAACTGAGAGGAGATCCATCGTGAAACGACTTGGTACTGTCTTAGCGCTGCTGTTTCTCATCGCGCTTCCGGTCTTGGCGCAAAGCGGTCAGCAGGCCGGGCAAATCATCCGTGCTGACTACGGTTCCGGGAACAACTGGGTTGAAGTGACCGAGCGCGTGCGTGCGCTCATCCGCGGCGATTCCCTGAATTTCCGCGTGACCAACGACACATTTGGTGTGGACCCCCGGCCGGGGAAGGAGAAGGTCCTTCGCATACAGATCCAGGACAACAGAGGCCGCACCCAGCAGCTAACCTTCAAGGAGAACCAGTACGTGAGCCTCCAGGTCCTCGGAGGCGGTCCATACGTGAGCGCCCGGTCGGGTCGACTGAAGATTAATCGCGCTCAGTATGGGGCTGCGGGACGGTTCATGGACGTCACCGCCCGGCTGAACTCCCGGATTCAGCGCAATCAGCTCAGCCTCCAGGTGACCAACGACAACATGGGCGGTGACCCGGCGGTGGGCAAGGACAAAACGCTCACGGTCCGCTATACGTACAACGGCAGGCCGGGCCGGGTGGCCATCAGCGAAGGCAATTACCTCCGGCTGCCGGACCGCAACGCCAGCTACCAGAGCAGCAACCTGCAGATCCTTCGCGCCGACTACGGCGCCGGCAACCGGTTCATGGATGTCACCGCTCGGCTGAACTCCCAGATTCAGAGCGATCAGCTCAGCCTCCAGGTGACCAACGAAAACATGGGCGGGGACCCGGCGGTGGGTCAGGATAAAACGCTTCGGATCCAGTACACGTACAACGGCCGGCCGGGACAGGTGGCCATCAGCGAAGGCAATTACCTCCGGCTGCCGGACAGCAACGCCAGCTACCAGAGCAGCAGCCTGCAGATCCTTCGCGCCGACTATGGCACGGGCAACCGGCTCATGGACGTCACCGCTCGGCTGAACTCCCAGATTCAGGGCGATCAGCTCAGCCTCCAGGTGACCAACGAAAACATGGGCGGGGACCCGGCGGTGGGTCAGGGTAAAACGCTTCGCGTCCAGTACACGTACAACGGCCGGGCAGGCCAGGTGGCCATCAGCGAAGGCAATTACCTCCGGCTCCCGGACAGCAACGCCAGCTACCAGAGCAGCAGCCTGCAGATCCTTCGCGCCGACTATGGCGCGGGCAACCGCTTCATGGACGTCACCGCCCGGCTGAACTCCCGGATTCAGGGCGATCAGCTCAACCTCCAGGTGACCAACGACAACATGGGCGGTGACCCGGCGGTGGGCCAGGAAAAAACGCTCAGGGTCCGCTATGCATACAACGGCCAGGCAGACCAAGTGGTCGTCAGGGAAGGCGACTACCTCAAGCTGTCCGGGGATGCATGGCCGGGATCGGCGGGAGCGGCCGGTTCGCGCGGGTATACGACGATCCCCAGCGGCACGCAGCTTTCGATCCGGACCAACGAAGTAATCGATTCGAACACCGCCACTGCGGGACAAAAATTCTCCGCGGTCATGGAGGCAGATGTCCGCGATGGCTCAGGCGCGGTGGCGATTCCCAGAGGTTCCGATGTTGAATTGGTGATTCGAAGTACGGCTGGGTCCGATCTGGTGCTAGACATCGATTCGGTGATTGCGAGAGGGCAGCGTTACCTCGTTAGTACCGGGGATTTGGAACAGCAGGGTGGGCAGGGCATCGGAGCGAACCGGCGCACCGCGGTGATGGTCGGTGGTGGCGCGGCCTTGGGCGCCCTTATCGGCGCAATTGTCGGTGGGGGTAAGGGTGCTGCCATTGGCGCGGGTGTCGGTGCGGCGGGTGGTGCGGCAGGGCAAGTCCTGACCAAAGGTAAAGAGGTGCGAGTTCCTGCAGAAACCGTACTGAATTTCAAACTCGATGCGGACCTGTTTTTAGAACCGGCGCGTTGGTAGGCTCCAGCTAGCGCTGTTACATCATTCGTTGTTCTTTTGTAAGGACGCGGGTCTTGAGACCGCCTCACTAAAGGATGGGGGAGTGCTCAACATCCGGCCCCGCTCACTGATTTGTTCGCTTCTTTGCTGCGCGGTTGCTGGGGTGGCGCCTGGGGCGCCGGCCGCCCCGGCAGGGTCGTGGCAGGCTCAGGCTGAGGTGTCGCACGCGCCGGAACTCGACACCGGCTTTCACCTGCTTTACGAACTGAAGCCGGTTGAAGCTCGTGCACAGTTCGCCGTCTGGCAGAAGGCCCATCCCGAAGACCCTCTTGGAAGCGCCTCGGAAGCGGCGAGCTATCTATTTGAGGAGTGTTACCGGCAGGGCGTCTTGACCTCCGAGTTTTTTCTGGACAACAAGCGGTTTCTGGGCAAGATCGCTGTCAAGCCTGATCAGGAGCTGCGCGCGGCATTCTTCGCCGCGGTCCAGCGGGCGCAAGACTTGGCGCGGTTGGGTTTGGAGGCGAACCCAGATGATGCGAACGCTCTGTTCGCCATGACGCTGAGCGTGGGCTTCCAGGCCGACTATGCCAGCCTGATCGAGAAGCATCAGCTCGAAAGCCTGCGCATGATCCGCGTAGCTGACAGGTTTGCTAGGAAACTGCTGGTGGTCGCCCCCGACACCGCCGATGCCTACCTCACCCTGGGCACGGCGAATTACATCATCGGGAGCCTGCCGGCACCCAAGCGGTTCTTCCTCCGCTTCGCAGGAATCCGCGGCGATAAGCGCGGCGGCATAAAGCAGCTCGAGATTGCCGCTGCGCAGGGCCGCTACCTTCGGCCGTTTGCGAAAATCCTGCTGGCGCTGGTGGCCCTGCGCGAGAAGAAGACAGAAGTGGCCCGCACGCAACTTACGGAGCTCGTCGCGGAGTTCCCGCAGAACCCGCTTTTTGTGCGCGAATTGGCCAAACTCGATGCTTCGCCCGCTGCGGCTTTATCCCCCGCGAAGGAGCGTAAGGCCGAGTTCGCCCTCACACGGTTTGCCTTCCCGAAATCCGTGCCGCAGGAGAGCATTCTGATTCGTGCAAGCGGCCCATTTGGGGCGCATCCCAGTGCGGCAGCACAGCCAGAACATCGTGGTCAATTTTGACCAGCTTCCAGAATCTCAAAAGGTCAATACTGTGATGGTAACGCGCCGCAGAAGTGACCACCGTCGCTTGCGAACGCGGCTACGAATTGAGATCTCCCAATGCCTGGAGCACTCATAGCACTGCTGCTTGCCGTGTGGGTAGGAGCCATTGCGGTTTTCGTTTGGGTGGATCTGGCCGGTAAGTTCCTCTGGGTCCCTGTATTGCTTGCACTGGCTGGCGTGTTCAGTTCAATCCTGCCGCTCGCGACCACTCCCAACGTAGCGCTGATGGCGAATGCGGCCACCCTGGTTCTGTTCATCGTCTCGTTGGAACTCTTGCCAAAGAAGCGTCGGCTATCCGTCGCTTTTGACAGGGCAGCGCCGTCGACGAAGGCAGCGCGATGAATCTGCACGAAACAGATGCTCGGTTTAGTTCATCAAGGAAAGGCGGGATGCACTTCCGTTCCATTTCCCTAATCCTTTTATTCCCGATCTTGGTAGGACTGCGTCAGCCTACGAGCGCACAGCAATCAGACACTCCGCCCCTCACCCCGAGTGCTCCTCTTTGTGCGAAGGAGGTGGTACAAAACCTGGTTCGGATGAATCTCGAACGGGCCCAGGCGCTGCGCGCTTATCAGGGGACACGAATCTACCGGGCTGAATACCATGGTTTTCCAGGCACCCGGAGTGCGGAGATGGTGGTGGACGTGAACTACCAATCACCCGCAACGAAAGAATTCACAGTTCAGTCTGCAACTGGGTCCAAGCTAATCATTGACAAGGTCTTCAAGAAGCTCTTGCAGAGTGAGAAGGAGGCGCTGGGCCCGGAGATGCAAAGGCGCACCGCTCTTAACAGTGATAATTATGATTTCACGCTGATCGGATACGAAAGCACGCCCACCGGCCCAATGTACGTGCTTTCGGTTGAGCCCAGGACGAAGGACAAGTTCCTCTACCGCGGGCGAATCTGGGTAGATGCAGAAGACTTTGCTGTGGTGCGCATCAAGGCGGAGCCTGCGAAAAATCCTTCCTTTTGGACCAGAAACACCGAAGTCGAGCACGTCTACGCCAAAGTGAGCGATTTCTGGCTGCCCGCATACAATCACAGCGTCAGCAAGATTCGCCTCGGGGGGCGCGCCGATTTCACAATTGAGTACAAGGACTACCAGGTCACGGGTACGAGTCCGGTGAGCAACTTGCCCACACTGGGAGCGTTTCCCTCGGCAGAGGCCAGTCGGGCGCAGAGGTGAGGAGACTGCCCCTCACGCGATCCTGCTCTGCTAGATGATATGCGTGCAAAGCCCTCGGGTCCCTTTACTGCCTCGCAAGAAGTAAACGACGCCGGATAAATCAAATTGAGGCGAATTCCATGAAAAACCCCCTAAAGATCGTGGTTGCTCTCGCTCTCTTCACAGGGTTGACTGTCGGCTCATATCACTTGATTCGAGCACAAAGAGCATCAGCCCAAACTCAGAGAAAGGGAGCACCGCCCTCGGGATTCGACGCTTTGGTTCGCAACAACTCGGAGCGGATGATGAAGGAAGGGCAACAAATATTTCGCTTCGACACTTTTGGCAGTGAGGCTTTTTGGGGTGATGCGCTGCAGCTCCACAAAGCCATCGCGGGCGAGAAAAACGGTGGCATCGGAGGCGGGGTGAGTCCGAAGACTGCGCTGTCAGTCGGCCTCAAGGTCGATTCCGACGCTCTGCCCGATTCACTGAAGCAACAACTCAAGCAGGGCAAAGTGGATCTCGGCGATCCCGCGACAACCCTCGCCCTACTCAAGTTGAACTCAGTCGTCGGTGTGACGGGCATCTTCGACAAGAACGGCAGCCTGCAATCAATGGGTCTCCAGTGCGCCTTCTGTCATTCCGCTGTGGATGACTCGTTTGCGCCTGGCATGGGGAAGCGTCTGGACGGCTGGGCCAACCGGGACTTGAACGTCGGCGCGATCGTTTCGCTCGCTCCGAATCTCAAGCCTTTTACCGATCTCCTCGGCGTCGACGTCGCCACCGTGAAAAAGGTGCTTAATAGCTGGGGTCCCGGCTGCTTTGATGCTGAACTAGATAAGGACGGGAAGGCTTTTCGGCCCGACGGCAAGCGAGCTTGCACACTGATTCCCCCAGCGTTTGGGCTTGCAGGAGTTAACCTGCATACCTGGACTGGATTTGGCTCTGTCACGTACTGGAACGCGTACGTCGCTGCGACCGAAATGCACGGC
This sequence comes from Terriglobales bacterium, assembly GCA_036001865.1. Lineage (GTDB taxonomy): Bacteria > Acidobacteriota > Terriglobia > Terriglobales > Acidobacteriaceae > DASYTX01. Next base: position 3,367 of record DASYTX010000295.1, on the reverse strand, counting down.
TCTGGTACATTTTTCGACGCGCGGTTCAACAATGCAGAGCAATATCCTGTTTCCGCAAAGAGCGGCTCTGGCAATACTCGGGGAAAGCCTGACCTGGTCACGTCGAAGCTGGCAGCTCTTCACTTCTATCAGCTCGCAATCCCGGCACCGAAGCCACGGGAAGGCAGCTTTGCCGGAGAGGCATCTACGCGCGGAAAAGCAATCTTCAATGGCAAGGCAAACTGCGCTAGCTGCCACGTCCCGCCGCTTTTCACTGAGCCGGGAAACAACCTGCACGCTCCCAAGGAGATCGGCGTGGATTCTTGGCAGGCCGACCGATCACCGACGCACATGTACCGCACCGCGCCCCTCGCAGGTCTATGGAGTCATCAGAAGGGCGGCTTTTATCATGACGGCCGCTTTGCGACTTTGCAGGATGTGATTGAGCACTACGATGAGTTTTTCAAATTGCGGCTGACTGACCAAGAGAAACGCGACCTGAGCGAATACCTCAAATCACTCTAGAGTTTCTAATAAAATAGGTTTCGAGAAATGCGGTCCTTCTTTGGCGGCCCCCGTTAGGTTGGCAGTGATTCTGTCGAGCAGTCCAATCCTGCTCTGCTCTCGCGCACCACGAAGCGCATCTTAAGAGGAATGGGAACCAAGACCAGCAGTCTCCGCGCGATCCACTTGTTCAAGGGCTGGGGAGGCATTCTCACCGGACGCGCCCCGCTGATGTCCATCGAGATCACGCGCGAATGCCCGCTCTCCTGCCCCGGTTGCTACGCCTATAACGACACGCACCTGGGCGGAGAAAAGAACCTGCGCGACCTCAGCGACTTCAAGGGTGACGAGCTGGTCGAGCGCGTCCTTGCCCTGGTACGCCGGCATCGCCCCCTGCATGTCTCCCTGGTCGGGGGCGAACCCATGATGCGCCACCGGGAGCTGAACAAGATCATTCCAGCGCTCAGTAGCATGGGCGTGTTCACCATGGTTGTGACCAGCGGCGTGATCCCCATCCCGCAGGAATGGATGAAGGTCCCACACTCCTGCGTCACCGTGTCCGTGGATGGCCTGCCCGAGCACCATGACGTCCGCCGCAAGCCTGCCACTTACGAGCGCATTCTGCGCAACATCGCCGGCTGCAAGGTGAACGTCCACTGGACCATCACTCACCCCATGGTGCAGCGCCCCGGATACCTGGAAGAATATGTCCGTTTCTGGAGCGAGCGCCCGGAGGTAGATTTCATCTGGACCAGCTTCTACTCGCCGCAGGCGGGCGAGGTGTCGCCCGAAATGCTCATCCCGGCTGACCGTGACGTGCTGGTGCGCGAGTTGCCCGATCTGCACCGCACGTACCCCAAGTTCCTCATGAACGACGGCCTCGCCCAGACCTACAACGCGCCTCCCCGCAACCCTAATGAGTGCATCTTCTCCAGCATGTCGGTAAACTACACGGCCGACATGACGACGCGGGTCGAGCCCTGCATCTTCGGCGGCAACCCCGATTGTTCGCAGTGCGGATGCGCCATCAGCGTCGCCCTGCACTGGATTGGGCACCGCCAGGTCCTCGGGCCAGTCACCGTCGGACATCTGGTTCGCGGATCAGTCGGCATTGGCGCGCTCGTGGCGCGCCTCCGTCCCGAACGCCGTGAAGCCCTGCGCTGGGAGCGCGACTTGGGGGCTCCGCCGAACAGGCCGACGCCGTTGGTCCAAGTTTTATCCAGCAAGTCAGAACAGAAGGCGCCTGGCGGCGGCTAGCCGACGCGACCGGCACCACAACCGACCGCCTTCCGGGCGCCTTTTCTGTGTGTTCTTGCGCGGCGCACGACGACCTACGGACGGACGGGATACTGCTGAGAGCTCAGGCCCATTCAGCCGTCGGCAGGGCGCGCCATACGCAGCCGGGACGCGGCCCGTAGCGGGCTGCTGTGGGCGAAGCGCCTCCAGCCAAGGTTCAATGATTAAATAGTTTACCGATCCACGGGGTGATTCGACTGGTCAAAAGATGCACTGTCACGATCGCGTTTTTGTGCCGAAGGCCAGACGGCCGCGCAAGTAAGGAATCGCCCGTTCCACAGTCGTCTCGCCGTATCGCACCCAGCGTGGACTCGGACGCGGCGTCAGCGCCAGCATGTTGGACAAGTGACATAAAGACGGATGCAAGTCCGCGACCAGCTTGACGAACGCTGTGAGCGGTACCGCCAGCAGCAAGCCCATCACACCCCACAACCAGCCCCAGAAGAGAATCCCAACCGTCGCCGCCACCGGCCCTATACTCACGCGAGTGGCAATAAATTTTGGAATAAGAAGATTCGCCGACACGACATGCAGGAAGAGGATCGTCAGAGTGATGACGATATATGGTCCCGGTGTGTTGAACTGAAGGACGGCCGCTGCAAGAGGAAGCGCAAGCGAAAAGATCAGTCCGAGGAACGGTAGCAGATTCAAGAGCCCGCTGGCGATTCCGAGAGGTATGGCGCCTTTCATGCCAATACCCAACAACATCAGCGTGGTCGCCACGGCCATCACGGAGCCGACGATAAGGTTGCCGGCTACGAAGCCGCGAATCATCTGGTTCAGGTTCGTGATGAATCGAGCCGTGTCTATCCTCGAACTGAAGAGCGCATTCATTCGGATGGCCATTTGGTCCTTGGTGCAGAGCATGAAAAACGTTAGAAATGGGACCGCGCCGGCAATAACCAGCGCTCCCCACACAGATCCCACACCGCGCACCAGATAAGCAGGCCAGGTTGGCGATTCCTGCAACCGAACCTCGGGGACTTTTTTGATGGGACGCACGTCGTTCGTAAGGTTTCCGGCACTTTGCTGAACTTTTTGGATCTTCCGGCTAATTGGCTCAATGGTTTGCTGAATCTTCGAGGTGTACACTGGAAGTTCTTCCGCAAAGGTCATCGCTCTTCCGTAAAGCTCGTGACCCAGCAGCCCGATTAGACTTATGCCTGCGAGCACAACGCCCGCCGCGGCCACACTGCGCGGCAGATGCAGTTTCTCCAGTTTGACTACCACGGGGTCAAACAGGATCGCGAGAAATCCCGCCAGGACAACCGTGATGCAAATCGAGCTCGCGTAGTAAAGGAACACCGTCAGCAAGCCCGCCACCAATATGAAGAGCAGAGTCGCGATTGTGCGAAGCAGCCCATCGGATGGTGAGGTCGAAGGCGGCAGCGCCATTTCCACCACGCGCACCTGACTCTGTTCGGCAACCGCGCTCTCATTCGTAACCTGATCAGACATACGTTTTCTGCGCGCAGATGCGCCCTTGGCTGGAGACCGGAAGTATGGGCCGGAATTCCCGTTTTTGACTTCCCGATTAATCAGTCTACCGATCCACAGGTTGCCTCGACTGGTCAAAAGCGCTCATCAT
>DASYTX010000294.1:0-9750 GCA_036001865.1 Terriglobales bacterium | reverse complement strand
AAGGTCGATCCGACCTCGGCACGCTTTGAGAAGAACATGCGCTCGATGGCCGACCTGGTGTCGGCCATCCGCAACGAAGAGGAGAAGATCCGCGAGGGCGGCGGGGCCAAAGCCATCGAGGCACAGCACGCCAAAGGCCGGCTGACGGCGCGCGAGCGCATCGCCCTGCTCCTCGACCCGGGCACGGAGTTCTTTGAACTGGGCAGCTTCGCCGCCCAAGGCATGTACGAAGACTGGGGCGGCGCACCCGCAGCGGGCGTCATCACTGGCCTGGGGCGTATTCACACCCGACTGTTGATGGTCATCGTCAACGACGCCACGGTGAAAGCTGGCGCGTTCTTCCCCATGACTGCGAAGAAGGTCATCCGCGCTCAGAACATCGCCATCGAGAACCGCATCCCCACCATTTATCTGGTGGACTCGGCCGGCGTCTTCCTGCCGCTGCAGGAGGACGTCTTCCCCGATACCGACGACTTCGGCCGCGTCTTCCGCAACAACGCCGTGATGTCGGCCATGGGCATCCCGCAGATTGCAGCCATTATGGGGATGTGCGTGGCCGGAGGCGGATACCTGCCGGTGATGTGCGACCACATCCTGATGACCGACGGCAGCGGCCTGTTCCTCGCCGGGCCAGCGCTGGTGCAGGCGGCGATCGGGCAGAAGGTCTCGGCGGAGGAACTCGGCGGCGCCGCCATGCACTCGCAGATCTCGGGCACCATCGACTATCGCGAGCCCAACGACGAAGCCTGCATCACCCGCATCCGCTCGCTGGTGGAAAAGATGGGATACCGCAGGCAATCCATCTGGGACCGCAAGAAGCCCGAGCCGCCGCTGTACGCCGCCGAGGAACTGTACGGCATCTTCGAAGCCGACCCCATGCGCCAGTACGATATGAAGGAGATCATCGCACGCATCGTAGACGCCGGCCGCTTCGATGAGTACAAGCCGGAGTACGGCGAGACGGTGATCTGCGGCTTCGCGCGCATCGGCGGGTTCGCCGTCGGCATCGTCGCCAATCAGAAGACGCACGTCACCGTGCTCGACCGCCAGGGGCAAAAGCGCGTCGAGTTCGGTGGCGTGATCTATACGGAATCGGCGGAGAAGGCAGCGCGCTTCATCATGGACTGCAACCAGAACCTGGTGCCGCTGGTCTTCCTCCACGACGTCAACGGCTTCATGGTGGGGCGCGACGCCGAGTGGAGCGGCATCATCAAGGCGGGCGCCAAGATGGTGAACGCGGTATCGAACTCTGTGGTGCCCAAGATCACGGTGATCATGGGCGGCACCTTCGGCGCCGGACACTACGCCATGTGCGGCAAGGCCTACGACCCGCGCTTCCTCTTCGCCTGGCCTACGGCGCGCTACGCGGTCATGGGCGGCGATCAAGCGGCGGGCACGCTAGTGGAAATCAAGATCAAGCAACTGGAGCGCGGCGGCCAGAAACTGAGCGAGGAGGAGAAGCAGGCGCTCTACGACTCCGTCAAAGATACCTACGACGCACAGACTGACCCGCGCTATGGCGCCGCGCGTCTGTGGATCGACAAGATCATCGATCCCATGGAGACGCGCGACGCCATCACGACGGCGCTGGAAGCAGCGTCGCTGAATCCCGAAGTGGCGGAGTTCAAGGTAGGAGTGCTGCAGACGTGAATCACCACGGAGGCATTCGGATAACGTAATCGTAAGGGCACGGCTTTAGCCGTGCCCTTAGCGTACTTCTATTTAGTTTCGGGGCTTTAGCCCGAGTTCAAGGTGGGAGTGTTGCAGACGTGATCGTAAGGGCACGGCTTTAGCCGTGCCGCTAGCGTACTTCATATTTAGTTTCGGGGCTTTAGCCCCGACTGGAATGACGAAACCTCCACGGTTCCCAGGGCAGGCTTCTCCGTACGCGACGTTCTTCGTGACGGCGTCGACCAGGCAGCGGAGAGAGGTCTTCCGGTCCGAGCGAATGGCCCGCTTGTTCATTGAGACGCTCTACCATTATCGTCAGCAAGGCGTGTACACACTTCACGAGTTCACGATCATGCCAGATCATTTTCACGTCCTCGTCAGTCCAGCTCTGGGTGTTCAGATTGCCGCCGCCGTTCAAAAGATAAAGATAAAGGGCGGGTTTTCATATAGAGCTGGCAAAGAGACGGGGTCGCGTATGGAGATTTGGCAGCGAGGATTCACGGATCATGGCATTCGAGATGAACAGGACTACATAAACCATCGCGACTACATTCGACAGAATGCGGTCGGCAAACGTTTGGTGTGGAAGCCGGAAGAATACGCGTTATTGCTCCGCCTATCCTGGCTTCATGCTCGACCCGGCTCCGCAGAAATTCACCGGGGCTAAAGCCCCGGAGCGAAAAGAATAGAAACGAACGATACGGCACGACTGAAGTCGTGCCCTTACGATCGCACTCGCGGAATCAGCGCCGCACAGAAACGTGCCTAGCCCCGTCAAACTTATCGAATGCCCGCGCGACGCCTGGCAAGGGCTGAAAGGGCAGATCCCAACCGAGGTCAAGGTACAGTACCTGCGGGCGCTGATTGGCGCTGGCTTCAAGCACATCGACGCGGTCTCCTTCGTCTCGCCCAAAGCCGTGCCACAGATGGCCGACTCCGAAGAGGTGCTCGAGCAGCTCGATCCACCCGATGACGTGGAGATCATCGGCATCGTGGTGAACGAGAAGGGCGCCGACCGCGCCCTCGACAGCGAAGCTGTACGCACCCTCGGCTTCCCCTACTCCGTTTCACCGACCTTTCTCAAACAAAACCAGAACCAGACGCCGGAGGAGAACGCGGAGCTGCTGGATAAGATCGTCACCAAGGCGCGCGAGGCCGGCCTGGACGTGGTGGTGTACATCTCCATGGCGTTCGGCAATCCCTATGGCGATCCTTGGAATGCCGACGAGGTGAGCGAGGCGGTCGCCATCATGGCCGATGCGGACATCAAGATGATCTCCCTCGCCGACACTGTGGGCCTGGCGACATCGCAGCAGATCGCCGACGTGGCTGGGCCGGTAATTCAGAAGTTCGACTGGATGGAGATTGGCGTCCACCTGCACAGCCGTGCGGAGCAGGCAGTAGAGAAAATTCTGGCGGCGTACGATGTCGGCTGCCGCCGATTTGATTCCGCCATCGGCGGGCTGGGCGGCTGTCCCTTCGCACAGGACCTGCTGGTGGGCAACATCCCCACGGAGAAAGTGCTCGACGCACTTGCCCAGCGCGGCGAGCAACCGCCCATCGTCAAGCCGCTCGCATCAGTCATTAAAATGAACTCCGACATCGCCGAGAAGCACGGCGCGGAGGCAAGGCACTGAGGACATTCGTTCAAGACCGCCGTGGACGTGTGATCATTTACGTTGGGCTGGCGGTGGCTCTTGCGATGCTTGTCTTTTGGGCATTCTTGCCCGAGACCATAGCGGTCGCGTGGCACGTGCGGCATGGCTCGGAAGTTCGGTTCCGCGATCTGCGGATTCCCGTCCCGCTCACCTACATCCCGCTGCCGGACACAGATAACGTGGCGCTCTACAGCTCGCCCGGGTGGCTCCGCGGCTTAGGGGGTAGTTGGGTATTACTCATAACTTTCGACACCAGAACCGCGCACCACACACCTGAGCGTATACCAACTCAATTACTCGAAAAGCTCGCCCGAGCGGGCATCACGGAGAAGGGCACAAAATCGGTCACCCTGGGTGGCAAGCCTGGCAAATGCACCGAATACTCGCACCAGGCCAACACGGGTGGGATGTCGGAAATCCGCTGCTCGTTCGAGGGTGCTGTGCAGGGCGTACACTTCTTCGGGACACCACGAAAAATCTCCGATTTCTACTGGTTGCTAAGCCGCGTGACTCGGACCTAAACGATGACTTTTGAGACAGTTCTGTACAGCGAAGAAAACGGCATCGCCACGATCACGCTCAACCGCCCCGACAAGCGGAATGCCATCAGCTACGAGCTGATTGAAGACCTGCTCGACGCCCTCGCCACCGCCGAACACTCCAACGCCCAGGTGGCGATCATCACTGGGGCTGGCAAGGCGTTCTGCGCGGGCATGGACCTCGACAACCTGCGCGCCATCACCGGCCGGTCAAAGGCCGAGAACCTGAAAGACTCCCAGACCATGGCGGCGCTCTTCCGCGCCATCTACGACTTCCCCAAGCCTACGATCGCAGCCGTGAACGGCGCCGCCATCGCGGGCGGCTGTGGAATCGCTACGCTGTGCGACTTCACGGTGGCTTCGGAGGAAGCCAAGTTCGGCTACACCGAGGTAAAGATCGGCTTCATCCCGGCCATTGTTTCGACGTTCCTCATCCTGCAGGTCGGCGAGAAGCGCGCCCGCGACCTGCTGCTGACTGGGCGCATCATCGATGCCAGCGAAGCCAAGCAGCTCGGGCTGGTCAACGACGTCATCCCCGGCGAGCAACTGATGGAATGGGCGCGCGAGCTGGCTACCACGCTGATGCAGAACAGTCCGGCGTCGCTGCGAGCCACCAAGCGCCTGCTTTCGAGCTTCACCCGCGAGGCGCTCGATCAGCAGATCGCACTCGCCGTCGAGGAAAACGCGCGCATCCGCACGACGCAAGACTTCCGCGAAGGCGTGGCCTCGTTCCTCGAGAAGCGCAAGCCGCAATGGACGGGGAAATAGATGACGTCTGGGGCCGGCGCCGCGAGCAATCTCGCCACCGTCGCCGAAACCCGCCTGCGCGTGCGCTACGCCGAAACCGACCAGATGGGCGTGGCCTATCATTCGAACTTCGTTATCTGGTTCGAGGTCGGGCGCGTGGAGCTGCTGCGCCAGCTCGGCTTCACCTATCAACAAATGGAGCGTGACGACGACTGTCACCTGCCGGTTGCCGACCTGCGCTGCCGCTTCAAAGCCCCGGCGCGCTACGACGAGGAACTGGTCATCCGCGCTTCGCTCAAGAACGTGCGCGACTCCCTTGTCCACTTTGCTTATGAGGTGGTCCGCGCCTCCGACGGTTCCTTGCTGGCCGAAGGCGAAACCGTCCACCTGGTAACCGACGGCCAGCTACGCAAACAGGCTCTACCTCAAGAGTATATGGAGGCCCTTCGGCGCGCGGCCGGACGCGGCTGAATAACACGATGAAGGCCCTGCACATCAACGGAAATGACCTTACCCTCGAAGACCTCAAGGGAGTTGTGCATGAGCGCCGAGCGGTGCTGCTCGCGCCTGATGCGCGCGAGGCGGTGGAACGCGCGCGGGCGGTGGTTGATGAGGTGGTCGAAAGCGACCGCGTGGCTTACGCCGTGACCACCGGCGTGGGCAAGCTAAGCGACGTACGCATTCCGCACGACCATATCCGCGAGCTGCAGGTCAACCTGCTGCGCTCCCATGCCGCCGGTGTCGGCGAGCCGCTTTCGGAATCCGAGACGCGCGCCATGATGCTGCTGCGCGCCAACTCGTTGGCCAAAGGTTTCTCCGGCGTGCGCCCGCTCGTAATCGACACTCTGTGCGAGATGCTCAACCGCAGCGTGCATCCCCTTATCCCGTCGCAAGGCAGCGTAGGCGCCAGTGGAGACCTGGCGCCGCTGGCGCACCTGGGACTGGTGGTGATCGGCGAAGGCGAGGCCATCTTTGAAGGCGCGCGCTTACCCGGCGCCGACGCCATGCAACGAGCGCAAATCAAGCCGCTGACGCTTGAGGCCAAGGAGGCCGTCTCGCTCATCAACGGCACGCAGGCCATGCTCGCAGTGGGAGCGCTGGCCCTGCTCGAAGGCGAGGTGCTGGTGGAAACAGCCGACGTCATTGGTGGGCTCACGGTTGATGTCCTGCGCGGCACCGACGTCGCCTTCGATCCACGCATCCACCAGGTGCGGCCACACGCCGGACAGGCGCAGACTGCCGCCAACCTTTTGCGCATGCTCGAAGGTAGCCAGATCCGCGAGTCCCACCGCGAGTGCGCGCGCCTGCAGGACGCCTACTCGCTGCGCTGCATGCCGCAGGTCCACGGCGCGGTGCGCGATACCCTGGCGCACTGCCGCCGGGTGTTCGAGATCGAGATGAACGCCGCCGTTGATAACCCTCTGGTGTTCGCACCGCCGCGCCCCAAAGAACGGCCCGACACCGCAGATGTCGCCGAAGGCGCCATCCTCTCCGGCGGCAACTTTCACGGCGAGCCCGTGGCCTTTGCGCTGGACTTCCTGGGGATCGCGCTGGCGTCGCTTGCGGGCATCTCCGAGCGGCGCATCGAGCGCCTGGTCAATCCCGCGCTCAACGAAGGACTGCCGGCATTCCTGGCGCCGGGCGCGGGACTGCACTCCGGATTCATGATGGCGCAGGTGACGGCGGCGGCGCTGGTCAGCGAGAACAAGGGGCTGGCGCACCCGGCGTCGGTTGATTCCATCACCACTTCCGGCAACAAGGAAGATTACGTCTCCATGGGCATGACCGCAGCGCTGAAGCTCAAACGCATCGTCACCAACACGCGCCAGGTGCTGGCCATCGAGGCCATCGCCGCCGCCCAGGGCGTTGACTTCCTGGCGCCACTCAAACCCAGCAAGCGCGGCCAGCGGGCGTATGAAGTGATCCGCGCGGCGTGTCCGCCTATGGAGAGCGACCGCGTTCTGTCCGGCGATTTTGCGCGCGTGGCGGAGGTGATCCGGCGTGCAGAAGTTGCCGCCGCACTGCGCTGAGCCGCCCGTGGGCGGTAGAGTCAGGAGCCTGCGCCACAGGTACATGCCTGTCCGTGTCTGCGCTCGAAAGTTTCCCGATTGTTCCCGCCGACGAAAGGCCGCTATAGTCCGTTTGGGTTCCCCCGCAAGAAGGAGCACGTATGAAAAAGCTAGCCACGAGGGCCGCCATCAGCCTGCTCGGCATGGCGATCACCCTGGGATGGTGGAGCCTGCGGGGCAACAGCGGCAGCGCCGATCACACGCTGGAGAAGATTCCTGCAGCGGTTTGGGAGGGCGGCGGAAGCCGGCTGACCATCGAGGCGGAGGTTAGTGATCCGGCCCGCATAAATGCCGCCTTCCATGGCCCGGCACCCTCGGGCGACGAGCGGCGCTACCTGGAAGCCTGGGAGAACATCTCCGCCGGTCGTCACTCCTGGACCATTGCGTTGCCGGCAGGCACGGGAGGGGTACTCGACCTCGGCATCCCCGAGCCGAAGATCGGCTCCCGGATATCCTGGACCGTCACCCTGAACGGTCAGACCATCGTGCAGGAGTCCGATGCGCTGGAAAAGCCGCTCGAGGCAGGTTACGCCTTCGGACTGCAAGCGAATTTGGGCCAGGATACAGAGGACTAGTTTCCACTCGTCCCTGCACGGGAGCTGGCCTTCCACCAACTCCGATTGTTGACACCCCCGCTGACACTGCTAACATGCGTGCCCCATCACTGCGGGGGTGCAGCATGACGCTCAAGGGAAAGCACGCGCTGATTACCGGCAGCTCGCGCGGCATTGGCCGGGGGATCGCTCTTAAGCTGGCCGAGCGCGGCGCTCAGGTGGCCATCAACTACTTGCAGAACGAGACCGCGGCCAAAGAGACGCTGGCCAAGGTGCGGGATTTGGGTAGTGACGGCTTTATCGTTCGCGCCGACGTCTCCCGCCCTGACGACATCCGCCACATCTTCGACCAGGTCAAGAGCCAATTCGGCAAGCTTGACATCTTCGTGAACAACGCCCGCGGCGAAGTCGCGACCTTCTATCAAGCCCCGCTGACCATAAGTCTGGAGCAGTGGGATTCGGCGGTGGACTCCCAGGCCAAGGCCTTCCTGATTGCGGTCCGCGCTGCCAGCGAACTCATGCCTGATGGCGGGCGGATCGTTGCCATCACCTACTCTCCCGGCGGGCGCACCGGAAGCTGGCAGCCGTGGGTGGCGATGGGCGCAGCCAAATCGGCGCTGGAATCGCTGTGCCGCTATTTCGCGGTGGCGCTTGCGCCGCGGGGGATTACCGTAAATGCCATCAGCCCGGGCTGGACCGAGGACAGTGTGTTCAATAGCCTGCCCGAGCCGGTGCAAAATCAGATCCGGAGCTGGCACGAAGGCGGCTGGACTCCGATGGGCCGTCTGGGCACACCTGCCGACATCGGCAATGCGGTGTCGCTGCTGTGCGCAGAAGAAGCCGGATGGATCACCGGCCAGGTGATTGCGGTGGACGGCGGCTCGTCGCTGATGGATTCTCATCTGCCGCTGGAGATTCAGCAGGTGACCCCGCGGGCGGCAGCGGCGTAGGACCGCGGACGGTCCGAGCAACACGTTTTGACCGCTTCGGTGGTTCCGCGTGATAGGACAAGCATGATACGTTTTCACTGCATGAATCGGTTGATCATAGCCGCGTTCGCGTTATTACCCCTGGCCCACCACTCGCTGGTAGGACCATCAACAGCCTACGCGGAGGAGTGTTCCTGGACTGTCCCGGTCAGTGCCATTGATCACTTGAGCGAGCGTGCGGTCCTGGACCTTAATGCCTTGCACCTTCGAGCCAAGATCGATGGAAGGAACGCCTCAATTGGCGAGGTGCAAGCCCCGCCCGTGGGCCGCCTGGTTGTGGTGCTCGACTTCAGTGCCAGCACGCAAGGATGGAGTCCCCAGTTGACAGCCATGCAGGGACTGGTGAGAGCCGTCTTGCGCGCTGCAGAAGGTTGGTCCGTAAGTCTGGTGTCATATGCAACTCGGATCGGCAGTAGTACGGAATTCCGGCCGGCGACCGATGTTCTCCCGATCGCTGCGACGATTCCGGCTCCTGCTGGAAAAGGAAGATTAACAGCCACCTATGATGCTCTCGCCCATGCAGTGAGCAAGTTCGCGGAGCGGCAATTAGGGGATACGATTCTTCTGATCAGCGATGGTGAAGAGGACAACGCCAGCCGCACCCGCCTGAAGGATCTTCGCCGGCTGCTTGCCGACCGCGAGGTTCGCCTATTTGTTGTTAATACCTGGCGCTTAGACGTTGGCTATCCGGATGTGGATCAAGCCTTCTTGCAGAGTTTCGCCGCTAACGGGCCTCTCATTACCAGATTGCCCGCGTACGAATGGCACAGACGTGAGCCCTGGTGCGGTCCTCTTTGCCGTACGGAGATGAGGCCCATTGTCTTCAATTTCCCGCGCCAATCATCCCCGCTCTTCGGGCTCGCTCGAGATACAGGCGGAGAAGTGATCGTGGCGTTAATCACGCAGCAGCCCGAGGAAGACTACTCTAAATCGGCGCTGCTGCCCGCCATCATCCGTCCGCACCTTGTGGAAGTGCGAGTCGACCGACGAGCCAGCGGCAGACCCATCGAGATCCATGTGGTAAACGATAAGGGTCGGCGCCAGCGTGAGCTGGATGTACTGCAGCCGCGAGTCTTAACCGGCCAGCCGAACTGCCAATAAAGCTTGATTAGGTTTCCGCGCTGCTGGTCACCCGCGCCGCACTCCCATCCAGCCCCAGCTCCTTCGCGACCCCCTTCATCGCCTCAATGCAAAACGCAATGTGTTCGTCGAGGTCGATGCCCAATTCCTGAGCGCCCTTGCTGATGTCCTCGCGGCTGACGCTGCGCGCGAAGGCTTTGTCCTTCATCTTCTTGCGGATGGACCTGGCGTCCACCTCGTCCAGTGACTTACTGGGCTTCACCAAGGCGGTGGCGGTGATCAGCCCGGCCAGTTCATCGCAGGCGAACAAGGCCTTCTCCATGTTGGTCTGACGCGGAACGTTTGCATAGTCGGCGTGCGAAAGGATGGCGCGGCGGACCTCCTCCGGCCAGCCGCGCTCTTCCAGAATCTTGTTGCCCACGAACGGGTGCTCCTCCGCCGAG
>DASYTX010000293.1:0-6569 GCA_036001865.1 Terriglobales bacterium | reverse complement strand
ACCTTACTCCCACCGAGCCATTCAACATCTACATGCAAGTAGCTCTTCTGGCGGGCGTATTCCTCGCATCACCCATTATCTTATGGCAGGTTTGGCTCTTTATCTCTCCAGGGCTCTACGCTCGGGAAAAACGATTTGCCTTGCCTTTTCTTTTTTCCACGACTCTTCTTTTCCTGTTTGGGGGAGCCTTCGCCTACAAAGTAGCGTTGCCAATGACATTGCACTTCCTGCACAATTACAGCCACAAGTTTCAGTCCGGTGTGACAGTGACGGCTTATCTAGACTTTGCCGTCATGGTGATCCTGGGCTGTGCCATTCTCTTCGAAATTCCCATTTTGATTTTCTTTCTCTCGATCCTCGGAATTGTCAGTGCCCAGTCTCTTCTCCGGAATCTTCGTTATGCCATACTGACTATCTGTATCCTCGCGGCTGTGGTCACTCCAACCACAGACATTCCAACCATGATGGTTTTTGCCCTGCCCATGTTGTTGCTCTATCTCCTGGGGATCGTTGTTGCCTGGGTTTTCGGTAAGAAGCAGCGGGACGAGTCGAAATAGACAAGGTCGTCAGGTAGCCCGAAATAACCAAGAGTCCTGACAGAGGCGCACCGGCCGAGATTCGGGCGGTCCTGGGCGGCGCGGCTCCCGGCTGTTAAGGTGAGCCGACGACGACGCCCCCGCGTGGAGGTGCACGACATTACGAGAAAAGAAAGTGTTCGATTATGGAACGAACCGATCCCAGAAATGGACAGCTAGACTTCCTAGGTCAACAACCCGGTCTGGTCTAACCCTCGTCTTTTGAGCACTTATTCCTCTCCATTTAAGTTGGAATAGCGCGTGCATCCTCCGCATTTATCAGCAAGAGCTGCCAGACTCTGGCAGTTGGGCCAAAACCTTAAGACATGGAACTCCAGACTTTGGACCTTGGACCTTGGACCTTGGACCTTGGACCTTGGACCTTAAACCTTGGGACCTGGGACTTTGGACTTTGAACTTTGAACTTTAACATTAGCGACTGACCACTATGCTTAACGATCTTCGCTATGGAATTCGAACCCTGCTGAAGAACCCAGGCTTCACCGCAGTGGTGGTGCTCACGCTGGCGCTCGGTATCGGTGCCAATACGGCGATCTTCAGCGTCACCAACGCTGTGTTGCTGCGCGCGCTGCCCTATCGGGACGCCGACCGCCTGGTGATCGTGTGGGAAACGAACCAACGGACTGAGCAGAACACGGTCAGTCCGGCCAACTTCTTCGATTGGCAAGAGCAGAGCAGCGTCTTTGAAGGCATGGCAGCCTTTAACGACACCCGCAACAGCCTCTCCGGCGACGGCGAGCCCGAAGAGGTTCCGGGGCAGATCATCACCGACAACCTTTTTTCCGTGCTGGGCGTGAATGCTATGCTCGGCCGCACCTTCACGCCGGAAGACGGCAAGCCGGGACAGAACAACGTGGTCGTCATCGGCTATGGCTTGTGGCAACGCCGGTTCGGCGGCGATCCGAATCTGATCGGGCGCAAAGTGATCCTCAACGCGGTTGAGCACACGGTCATCGGCGTGTTGCCGCCCGATGTCAAGTGGCACGTCCGAAAAAATTCGCAGACCGGCCGGGCGGCGCAACTCTGGACGCCGTGGGCGCTCACGAATGAGCTGCGGCAGTTACGCGGACGCTTTATCGGCGCGGTGGCGCGGCTCAAACCCGGCGCCACACTCCAGCAGGCGCGCGCGGAAATGGACACGATTGCGGGCCGCCTGGCCGAGCAGGAGAAACAGTTCAACCGCGGCTACGGCGTCAACCTGGTTCCGCTGCGGCAGCAGTTCGCCGGCGAGATTCGTCCGGCGTTGCTGGTGCTGATGGGCGCGGTCGGTTTCGTGCTGCTGATCGCCTGCGCGAACGTGGCGAACCTGCTGCTCGCGCGCGCGGCGGCGCGCCGAAAGGAGATTGCCGTGCGCGCCGCGCTAGGCGCAGGGCGGGGCCGCATCGTGCGGCAATTGCTGACGGAGAGTTTGTTGCTGGCCGCAATGGGCGGAATAGCCGGGCTGGTGCTGGCGTGGGGTGGCGCGGAGGTGCTCGTCCGCCTCAGCCCGCCGGAACTCGGCGATTTTCAGAACGTCGAGATCAGCGGGCCGGTGCTCGGCTTTACCTTCGCTGTGGTCTTGCTGACCGGCGTCGTCTTTGGTCTGGCGCCGGCCTTTGAAGCGTCGAAGATCAGACTCAGCGAGACGCTCAACGAAGCGGGCCGCAGCCTCGCCGGCAACATCCGCAGCCGGCGGTTGCGCAGCGCCCTGGTCGTCGCTGAAATCGCGCTCGCGCTCGTGCTACTGGTCGGCGCGGGGTTGCTCGCTCGCAGCTTCCTGCAGCTGCGGGGCGTCGACACGGGCTTTAACGCGCGGAACGTGCTGACGATGCGGGTCGCGCTGCCGGGCGCCCGCTACAATGATGACCCCAAGAGGATCAACTTTTTCACGCAAGCCCTCGAACGGATGCAAACCCTGCCCGGCGTCGAAGGGGCGGGCGCGATCAACTACACCCCGTTCCTGGGGCTGGGCACGAGAACCGGCTTTGATATAGAAGGCCGCCCGAAGCCGCTACCGGATCAGGCAATGAACTCGACGGGCGTTTGCGTCACAGATCAGAACTTCTTCCGTGCACTGCAAATCCCGCTCAAGCGCGGGCGGCTCTTCACCGAGCAGGAGGTTCGCGAGAGGCGCAACGTCGTTGTCATCAACGAAGCGCTGGCGAAGAAGTATTTCCCAGATGAAGAGCCGCTCGGCCGGCGCCTCATCATTCCGCTGAGGCCCCCGCCCGTGCCGACCGAGATCATCGGCATCATCGGCAATGTAAAGCATACGGGACTCGACCAGCCAGCCGAACCGACGTCATACTGGCCGATAGCTCAAGAGCCATACCCCTTCATGACCTTCGTGCTGCGCACGCGGAGCGATGCCACAGCGGTGACAGCAGCGGTGCGCCACGTGGTTCAGACGCTCGACCCGCAACAGCCGGTGGGGGAGGTGCGCACGCTCGCAAGCCTGGTGGGCGATTCGATTGCCCGGCAACGGTTCAACACGCTGCTGCTCGCCGCCTTTGCCGTCGTCGCGCTGTTGCTCTCGGCCGTGGGCATTTACGGAGTGATGTCCTATGCGGTAGCGCAGCGCACCCACGAAGTCGGCATTCGCGCGGCCTTGGGCGCCACCGCTGCAGACCTTTACCCCTGGTGCTGAAGCAAGGGATGAAGTTGACGCTGCTGGGCGTGGCCGTCGGTTTGCTGGCGGCGGTCGCGTTGACGAGATTGATCAAGAATCTCCTGTTCAGCGTGGGGGTCACCGATCCGCTGACCTTTGTCGCCTTCCCGTTGCTGCTCGCGAGCGTGGCACTGCTGGCTTGCTACCTCCCGGCGCGGCGTGCGGCGAAAGTCGACCCGATGGTGGCGTTGAGATACGAATGAAACAGTGGCGAGTGGTCAGTGGCGAGTGGCGAGAGGGGAAAGCCATGAACACCCAAGGAAAGCTCAAAAGCTACCAGGATCTCCTGGTCTGGCAGAAGAGTATGGCCTTGGTAAAGGATACCTATCGTCGGACGCGTAGTTTCCCTCAGGATGAACGATTCGGGTTGGTGAGCCAACTGCGACGGGCGGCCGTTTCCGTCCCGTCCAATGTCGCCGAAGGACAGTCGCGTCACTTCTCGAGATCCAGTGAGGCCACCGCTGGGCGGCACCACCAAGGAGGGAAATTATTCCCCCTTCCAAAGGGGGTGCAGGGGGATGTCCTGTGGTGGAGATGGCACTGGAAACCCGAAGGACACCCCCCCTACGCCCCCCTTGATAGGGGGGATTTTAGGAGAGTTCGTACAGTTCCTTTCGCACGCGGAAGGATCTCTAGCCGAGATGGAGACACAAATTTTGATCTCCGTAGACCTGGACTTCTGCAGTAAGGAGGAGGCAAATCAAGCCCTGGCGCAGATCGAAGAACTTCAAAGGATGCTGAACAGCCTGCGGCAGAAACTCGCCACTCGCCACTAACCACTCGTCACTATGCTTAATGAGCTTCGTTATGCCCTTCGAATGCTGTTGAAGACCCCCGGCTTCACCGCTGTCGCGGTGTTGACGCTTGCGCTCGGCATCGGCGCTAATACGGCCATTTTCAGTGTGGTGAATGCCGTCCTGCTTCGGCCACTGCCTTTTAAGGACCCGGAGCGGCTGGTCACTGTGTGGGAGCGAAATCCCAAAGTCGGTTACGACCAGAACACTGTCGGGCCGGCTACGTATCATGACTGGAGGACGCAAAACCAGGTCTTCGAACAGGTGGCGGCCATCGGCTGGGTGAAGCGAGCCAACCTCACGGGCGAGGGGATGCCCGTGCGGGTCACTACCATCACAACTTCTGCGAACCTGTTTCCCATGATGGGTGTCGCTGCCTTGCTCGGTCGGGAATTCGCCAAAGAAGAAGAGACGCCCGGGCGAGATCGGGTGGTGATTCTAAGTCACGGGCTTTGGACGCAACACTACGGCTCCGATCCAGGCATTGCGGGCAAGACTATTCTTTTGGATGGGATACCACACACGGTCATCGGTGTTATGCCCCGAGGTTTTGTCTATCCTGGCGGGACCGGAATGCTTTTCGGTTTTTTGGTCAATCCTCCGGCAGATGTGTGGGTTCCACTGGCGCTGTCATCCGAGGCATTGACACGTGACAGGGACAGTCATGACCTG
Source organism: Terriglobales bacterium (assembly GCA_036001865.1). Classification (GTDB taxonomy): domain Bacteria; phylum Acidobacteriota; class Terriglobia; order Terriglobales; family Acidobacteriaceae; genus DASYTX01. The sequence continues at coordinate 1,860 of DASYTX010000293.1, read as the reverse complement.
CAGGTGCTCACTAAGCTGAAGACGGGCGTTGCCTTGGAACAGGCTCGAGATCGTATGGACGATCTGATGCAGCGCATCGAGCGGGCAAATCCCGGAGATATGGGGACGCACTGCGCGCTGGTCCCGCTGCAAGAGCAAAGCGTTGGGAGTCTACGTCTGGGGTTGCTCGTGCTCTGGGGCGCTGTTGGGTTTGTGCTTCTCATCGCGTGTGTCAACGTCGCCAACTTGTTGTTAGCTCGGGCAGCCGGCCGCCAGCGAGAAATCGCGATCCGTGTTGCCCTGGGAGCTGGACGCAGGCAGATTGTCCGACAACTGTTGAGTGAGAGCGTCCTGCTGGCAGTGCTGAGCGCGCTCCTGGGTACCTTGCTGGCCCTATGGATGGTGTTGGTTCTCACTGCAACGGTCGGAGAGAATGTCGCTAAGACGACTCCGGGATGGACGAACATCGGTATCGATTGGGAGGTGTTGGCTTTCACCGTCACGTTAGCCGTGTCGACAGGAATTCTCTTTGGTTTGGCGCCAGCCTGGCGAGCGGGCCGGACCGACGTGAATGCTTGCCTCAAAGCAGGCGGGCGAGGCTCCGCCGAGGGTGTTGGCCACCATCGTTTGCGCAGCATGCTGGTGATTGCGGAAATGGCCATGGCGATGGTCCTTCTGGTGGGAGCAGGACTGATGGTCCGAAGTCTGATTCGCCTGCAACGAGTGGACCCCGGATTGAATCCGGCTGGTGTGTTGACCTTTGAATTGTGCATCCCGAATTCGAAATTCTCGGATACTTATCAGCGCTGGCTATTCCTGGAACGCCTACTCGAGCGACTTAAGAGAGTACCTGGCATTGCATTTGCCGGTGCAACCACTGGCCTGCCATTGGAGTTTATGGGCGGGAACACGAGCTTTGAGATTGTGGGACAGCCGAAGCAACCGGGCAAGTTTGAAGGCGCAGACAATTGGGCGATCACACCCGACTACCTTCGTTCCATGCAGATCCGGCTGATCGCGGGCAGGCCTTTCGAGTCGAGAGACAATAAGGATGCTCCTCTGGTTTGCCTGATCGACCAAACTCTCGCGCGGCGCCACTTTCCAAACGAGAACCCAGTCGGCAGGAGAATACGGCTGGGATTTGGAGGTAGCCCGAGGGAAATTGTCGGGGTTGTGGCTTCTGTCAAGAATCGGGTTTTGGACAGTTCTCTGCTGCCGGCACCACTCCGCGCGCCCTCTTTGAGGCGGGCGTTTATGTGCCCTACGGACAGGTGTACTGGCGCGATACGGTTTCAGTGGCTGTTCGCACTTCGGGCGATCCCCTGCGCCTAGCGGGTGCCGTGCGTTCTGCCGTTCAAGAGCTTGACTCAAATTTGCCGGTGGCAAAGCTCCGCCCGATGGAGGCGGTGGTCTCCAATTCCATAGCCCAGCCGCGGTTTCGGACATTCTTACTGACGCTCTTCGGAGCCTTGGCTGTCGCTCTGGCGGCGATAGGGCTCTATGGTGTGCTTGCCTATACCGTGGCACAGCGCAGAGAAGAAATCGGCATCCGAATGGCGCTCGGCGCCCAGATGGGCGACGTCGTGACAATGGTGCTCCGACGTGGAATGGCGCTGGCGCTTGTGGGCGTTGTGATTGGGCTGGCAGGATCGCTGACCCTCACCCGGGTGATTTCGGGTTTGCTCTTTGAGGTGAAAGCCACCGACCCGGTGACGTTTGTCATCATAATGCTCTTATTGACGGTGGTTGCCTTCTTCGCCTGCCTCGTTCCAGCCCGTCGCGCCGCTAAAGTCGATCCCATGGTGGCGCTGAGGTATGAGTGAAGCAGTGATGAGTGACCAGTGACGAGTGGCGAGCGATTTGTGATTGCCGATTTTGGAT
>DASYTX010000292.1:0-10401 GCA_036001865.1 Terriglobales bacterium | reverse complement strand
CCTGGTGCTCATCACGATCGGTTCAGTCACCGGCGTTTCGATCGCGGCGCTCTTCACCGGCGGACTGCTGCCCGCCCTGGTGCTCGGGGTCGTGCTCTGCCTGGTGGTCTGGTACCGCTACCGGGGCGAAGACCTGCGGCACGTGACGCGTAAGTCATGGAAGGAGGTGGTCCGACTGGCTGCGATCGCCTTCCCCGCGCTGGCCTTGCCCTTCGTCATTCGCGCCGCGGTGGTCGAAGGCGTCGCGACGGCGACCGAGGTGTCCACGCTCGGCATCGCCTACGCGATCATCATCGGACTGCTGGTTTATCGCCAGTTCGACTGGAAGCGGGTGGGCCCGATGCTGGTTGCCACGGCATCCCTGTCCGGCGCCATTCTCCTGATCATCGGCACGGCCACCGCCATGGCCTGGGGCCTGACGCAATCGGGCTTCTCACGCTCGCTGGCCGAGATGATGGCGGCGCTGCCCGGCGGCCAGCCCATGTTCCTCGCCGTCTCCGTTGTGGCGTTCGTGGTGTTGGGCTCCGTGCTGGAAGGCATTCCCGCCGTCGTGCTGTTCGGCCCGCTGCTGTTCCCCATCGCGCGGCAACTGGGCGTGCACGAAGTGCACTACGCGATGGTCGTCGTGCTGTCGATGGGGCTGGGCCTGTTCGCGCCTCCCATGGGCGTTGGCTACTACACCGCCTGTGCCATCGGACAGGTGCATCCCGACAAAGGCATTCGTCCCCTCGTCGGCTACATGGTGGCCTTGCTGATCGGGACGGTCATCGTCACGGCAGTTCCCTGGCTCTCGATCGGCTTTCTCTGAACCTCCCGGGCATAGCGCCTTCATCCCCCAATTCACTTCTGGAGAACCTCAATGTCCCAACGTGCCTGCATCATCGGCTGGTCGCACTCACCCTTCGGCAAGCTGGACCTGCCGGATGTCGAAAGCCTGATCGCCAGCGTGGCCCGCCCGGCACTCGACCACGCCGGCGTCGCGCCGAAGGAAGTCGACTTCGTTGCAGTGGGCGTCTTCAACAACGGCCTGACGCCGCAAGGTTTCGAAGGGGGCCTGGTCTCCCTGGGCGAACCTGGCCTGCGCTTCACGCCGGCGGTGCACGTCGAGAACGCTTGCGCCACCGGCACCGCCGCACTACACACCGCGCTGGACTTCATCGAAAGCGGCCGAGGCCGCATCGCGCTCGTGATCGGCGCTGAAAAGATGACCGCATTGCCGTCACGGCTGCTAGGGGACATCCTGCTGAGCGGCTGCTACCGCAAGGAGGAGGCCAATCCGCTGGGATTCGCGGGCATCTTCGGCCGGATCGCCGAAGCCTATTTCGAGCGCCACGGCGATCACCGGGAAGAGCTGGCGATGATCGCCGCCAAGAACCACGCGAACGCCGTTCATAACCCGTATGCGCATGTGCGCAAGGCCTTCGACGTGGAGTTCTGCAACACGGTGTCGGACCGTAACCCGCTGGTCGCCGGCCCGCTGCGGCGCACGGATTGTTCGATGGTGTCCGATGGCGCCGCGGCGCTGGTGGTGGCCGACGAGGAGACGGCCGCGGCCCTGGGGCGGTGCGCCATCCGCTTTCGCGCGCGCGCGCATGTCAATGACTTCCTGCCGCTGTCGCAGCGTGACTCGATTGCCTTCGAAGGTGCGCATCGGGCCTGGGACAAGGCCCGGGCCCAGGCCGGCATCTCCCTCGACGACTTGAGCCTGGTCGAGACCCACGACTGCTTCACCGTGGCCGAGATGATCGAGTACGAGGCCATGGGCCTGGTCCCGCGCGGCCAAGGCTGGCGGGCGATTCGTGAAGGTCTGACGCAGCGCAACGGCAAGCTTCCGGTCAACGTTTCCGGCGGACTGAAAGCCCGCGGCCATCCGCTTGGAGCGACCGGTGTCTCGCAGCACGTGATGGCGGCGATGCAACTGGCCGGCGACGCCGGCGACATGCAGTTGCCATCGGTCGGGCTAGCCGGCGTTTTCAACATGGGTGGCGCTGCAGTCACCAACTACGTTTCCATCCTGGAGCGCACAAAGTGAAGATCATTCATCAGTCACCGGTCTCCCGGGCCGCGATGAACCTTGCGTACCTCGTCACGCAGAACGCGCGGCGCTTCCCGGAGCGCACCGCACTGGTCTGGCGTGACAGGTCCTGGACCTGGCGCGAGCTGGACGCGCGGGTGTCGGCCTTGGCCGCCGCGCTGCTGGACCTGGGCATTCAGCCGGGCGAGGCGGTGCTGGTGCACAGCAAGAACAGCGACGAGATGCTCGAGTCGATGCTCGCGACCTTTCGTATCGGTGCGGTCTGGGTGCCCACCAACTTCCGGCTGATGCCGGACGAAGTGGCCTACATGGCGGAGGTCACCCAGCCGCGAATCTTCCTGTGCCAGACCGACTTTCCCGAGTATGCCGACCGGGTGAGCCGCGCCGTTTCGGGAGTCCAGCGCGTCTGGCTCACCGGCGAAGCGCGTGCGAGCGGTGACGCGCCAAGCGCCAGCGCGTTGATCGATGCCCAGGCCGGGCGCACGGTGCACAACGCTGCAGTGCAATCAGATAGCGCCTGCTGGCTGTTTTTCACCTCGGGCACGACCGGGCGACCGAAAGCCGCCGTGCTGACCCACGGGCAGATGGGCTTCGTGATCACCAACCACCTGTGCGACCTGATGCCCGGCGCCACCGAGGACGATGGTTCTCTCGTGCTGGCGCCGCTGTCTCACGGGGCCGGCGTTCACCAGCTGAACATGATCGCCCGTGGCGGCAAGACGGTGTTGATGCCATCGGACAAGTTCGACGCCGAGACGGCCTTTGTCCTCATCGAGAAGCACAGCCTGACGAACCTGTTCACGGTGCCGACGATCCTGAAGATGCTGGTCGAAGATCCCAGCGTGGATGGGCACGACCACTCCAGCCTGCGACATGTTGTCTACGCTGGAGCGCCGATGTACCGCAAAGACCAGGAGCTGGCGCTGCAGAAACTGGGACCGGTGCTGGTCCAGTACTACGGCCTTGCCGAAGCAACCGGCAACATCACCGTATTGCCTGGCCGCGAACACGATGCCGGCGCCGAGGAGCGGCGGCCCGGCACCTGCGGCTTCGAACGCACGGGCATGCAGGTGTCGGTCCAGGACGACGCCGGCAACGAGGTGGAGCCTGGCCAGACCGGAGAAATCTGCGTGGTTGGACCGGCGGTGTTCGCCGGGTATTTCGAAAACCCGGAGGCGAATGCCAAGTCCTTCCGCAACGGCTGGTTCCGCACGGGCGACCTGGGCTACCGCGACCAGGAGGGCTATATCTACCTGACCGGACGCTCGTCGGACATGTACATCTCTGGCGGCTCCAACATCTACCCCCGCGAGATCGAGGAGAAGGTGCTCGCGCACGAGGCTGTCAGCGAGGTGGCCGTCGTCGGCGTGCCCGACCCGAAGTGGGGGGAGGTGGGCGTGGCGGTGTGCGTGCTACGCGACGGTGCGCAGGTGGACGAGGCCGCCATGCTCGAATGGATGGGGAGCCGGGTGGCGCGATACAAGTTGCCGAAACGGGTGTTCTTCTGGGAGGCGCTGCCGAAGTCCGGCTACGGAAAGGTCCCCAAGAAGCTGGTGAAGGACGAACTCGGCCGCCGGGGCCTCCTGACGGCTTCCGGGGAACTCCATGCGCAGCATTGAGCATCCCGGCCCGGTGCATCCGGCGCGCGTGCAATGCGTTCGGGCAAGCGTGCGCCCGGTCGACGTCGAGCTGCCGCGTGGCGTGACGCTGCTGCAGGGCCTGGCCGATGCGGTCCGGGCGCAGGGAACGACCAGCGCGGTGTTCTCGCTGCGGGACCTGACGCTGGCGCCGATGGCTTTCGTCATGCCGGCGCTGTCGGACTCTCCGAAGCACGTGGCCTACTTCAGCCAGCGCTACGAGGCGAGTGGCGCGGCGCGTATCGAATCCGGCAGCATTACCTACGGCTTGCGCGATGGGCAACCCTCGTTGCATTGCCATGCGACCTGGATCGAAGCGGATGGCCAGCGCCGCAGCGGCCACGTGCTGGCGGCGGAATCCCGGGTCGAGCAGCCATCGCGGATCGATGCGTGGATGCTCGATGGCGCCGCCTTCGAGGTGCAGCCGGATGCGGAGACGAACTTCAGCCTGCTCCAGGTGACGCCCACTGCCGCCCGGCCCGGCGGCCTCGAAGCCCTGGTGGTGCGGGTGCGACCGAACGAGGACCTTTGCCTGGCGCTGGAGGTCCTCTGCGCCGAGCGCAACATCCGGCGGGGCCGGATCCGCGGCGGCGTGGGCAGCCTGATCGGGACCGTCTTCGACGACGGGCGCACGGTGGAACCCTTCGTCACTGAAGTCTTCATCCGACGTGGCGTCATCGAACCCCGCACCGACGGCGCGCTGCGGGCCGAAGTGGACGTCGGCCTAGTGGCCCATACGGGAGAGATCGCCGAAGGGAGGCTTGCGCGCGGGCAGAACCCGGTGCTTATCACGTTTGAGCTGGTGATCGAGGTGCAGGAAGTGGCGCCAGGCGCCGGGAGGAGCCATTCATGACGATTTTTGCGCTGGGCGACGACACGCCCCAGATCCACGACAGCGCCTATGCGGCCGACAGTGCGACGATCATCGGCAAGGTGGTCCTGGGCAAAGACGCGAGCGTCTGGCCACGGGCGGTGCTGCGCGGTGACAACGGCGAAACGATCGAAGTGGGTGAGCGCAGCAACATCCAGGACGGTGCCATCCTTCACACCGACCCCGGCTTCACGCTCAGCATCGGCGAAGACGTCAGCGTCGGGCATCAGGCGATGCTGCATGGTTGCTCGATCGGTAGCGGCACGCTGATCGGCGTTCAGGCCGTGGTTCTCAATGGCGCCTCAATCGGCAAGAACTCGCTGGTCGCCGCTGGCGCTGTCGTGACCGAGCGAAAGACCTTCCCGGACAACTCGTTGATTGTCGGGGCGCCAGCGAAGGTGTTGCGCGAGCTGAGCGAGGAAGACATCCTGGCCTTGCGCCGCAATGCCGCTGACTACGTCGAGCGGGGCCGCCGCTACCGCGTCCAACTCAAGCGCGTCGGCTAAGAAAGGAGTAAGTATGAATCGTTTGCAAGACAAGGTCGCGCTTGTATTTGGCGCTGGTTCTTCCGGTCCCGGCTGGAGCAACGGCAAGGCCGCAGCCGTGGCTTACGCGCGCGAAGGCGCGCTCGTGGTCGCGATCGATCAAGTCGAGCAGGCAGCGCGCGAGACCGTCGAGTGCATCGAAGCGGAACACTTCAAGGCAATTGCTGTCCAGGCCGACGTGACCGACACAGCGGCGGTGGCGGCGGCAGTGGAGGGGGCGATCCAGGCCTTCGGTCGTATCGACATCCTGCACAACAACGTTGGAACCACGGTCATGGGCGGACCCGTGGAGTTGAGCGAGGAAGCTTGGAACCGGTCGCTCGACATCAATCTGGGCAGCGTCTACCGCACGTCCAGGGCGGTGCTGCCGCACATGCTCAAGCAGGGTCGCGGCGCCATCATCAACATCTCGTCGCTGGCCGCGATCCGCTGGACCGGCTACCCCTACTTCGCCTATTACACGGCCAAGGCGGCGGTGAACCAGGCGACCGTCGCACTGGCGATGCAATACGCCCGCCATGGCATTCGCGCCAACGCCATCCTGCCGGGCGCCGTCGACACGCCGCTCATCTACCGAGAGATCTCGTCGCAGTATGGCTCCGTCGAGGAGATGAGGGCCGCACGCAACCGGGCCGTGCCGACGGGGAAGATGGGAACGGCTTGGGACATAGCCCATGCTGCGGTATTCCTGGCGTCCGACGAAGCCGCCTTCATCACCGGGGTGTGCTTGCCCGTGGACGGAGGACAGAGCTGCGTCATGGGGGGTGCGGAAGTTCGCTGAACGTACGGCGAGGTCGTTGAGCGCGATCCAGCAAAGCGCTTCATCTTCCAAGACCAGCGCCAGCCACCACTTGGTGCTCTCGCGTCCCCGTGAAGCGGCGCGGATGCGGGGACGATGGTTACGGCGGGCGAACGCCGTCGTTAGAGTCGGCGCTTCAGCGACCGGCACGCTCCGATGTGCTTGCGGTTCCGTTCGAGCTCTGCTCCTCACGGCCAGTCACGGAGTGGGATGTCTGCTATGGGTCGGGAACTGCCCGTCGATCAGAAACCTTGAATGACTGGAGTCAGTCTGAAGCGGGCATTGGTGCGTTGTTGACAGAGAATGCACGTCGTGTAAATTAAACTTGTTTACGACTTTATGATGTCATGTTGTTTAATCGAAACGCCGCTAACCCGCATGGCTGCTATGGTGCTGTTTACGACTTTAATTGCGCGGAATACGTGTGCGATGCGGCGCAATTTTTTGTCAGCGCGCGAGTTTACGCAGCGGTTCTAATGGCGTGCACCTCTAGGAGGACCGATTGACGGGCGGCGCCCGCAGGACGACTACCACCGCAAGGCCGGCGTTGTCACCGGAGCATCCCAAAGCGCCTTCAGCTCTTCGTTCAGTAGCGTCACGGTTAGGGAAGCGCCGGCCATTTCGAGCGAGGTAGTGTAGTTGCCGACCAGCGACCGCGCCGGAACCAGGCCGACATGGCTGAGGCGCTCGCTGGCCAGCTGGTACAGCAGGTAAAGTTCCATCAACGGCGTTCCGCCGAGGCCGTTGACGAGCAGCAGCACCTCCTGCCCCTGCTTCGGGTTCAAGTCTTTCAGGATCTCGTCCATCAGCTCTTCAACGATAACGGTGGCGGATTGGAACGCCCCGCGCCGGCGCCCGGGTTCGCCATGAATGCCCACGCCGATCTCCATTTCGTCAGGGCCGATCTCGAAAGTCGGCACGCCCGCCTCCGGCACGGTGCAGCTGGTGAAAGCCACCCCCATGGAGGCAGTGCAGGCGTTCACGCGGTCACCCAGGTGTTTGCAGGCGGCCAGGTCTGCGCCGCGCTCCGCGGCCGCGCCGACCATCTTCTCGACCACCAGCGTTCCGGCAACGCCGCGGCGGCCCGTGGGATGCGCGGCCGAGTCGACCGATACGTCGTCGTTGACCAGGACCCAGGCGTATTCGCTGTCCATCATGTCCATGGCCATCTGGAAATTCATCACGTCGCCGGCGTAGTTCTTGACGATGAAGAGCACACCCGCCTCGCCGCCGACGGCCTTGGCTGCAGCCAGCATCTGGTTGGGCGTCGGCGAGGTGAACACCTGCCCGGGACAGGCGGCGTCGAGCATGCCGGTTCCGACGAAGCCGGTGTGAAGCGGCTCGTGGCCCGATCCACCGCCGGAGATCAGCGCCACCTTGGACGGCGTGGGGTTTTTGCGCGTGACGAACAGCGGGTCCAGATGCACGGTTACCAGCTGGGCATGGGCGGCCCCGAACCCCAGCATGCTTTCAAACACGAGGTCGCTCGGGAGGTTGGTGAATTTCTTCATCGCGGCTCGTAGTGGATAGTGGGCCGATTATGGTCACTGCGGGCAAGCCTTGTCACGCGAGGTTCTCCGCAGTGATGATTTCTATTCGGGGGTTGCTCACGGCCAGCGCGCCGCGCACGTCTTCGCACAGCAGCCGCAGTACCTTGGCGGCGGTCATGATGGCGTAGTACACGTCCTGCTGCAGCACATAAGAGACGACGTTGGCTACCAGCAGCGAGCGGTGCATCTCCAGCAGGTCGTGCACCACGAATCCCAGCGAGCTGTCGTAACCCAACTCCTGAAGGGCGCGGCTGACGCCATGCGAGCCCGGGCCCAGGTTGTACAGGGCGTGCAGCTTCCCATCGGTTTGAGCCGGATCGAGGAATTGCCGGGCAAATGTGTAGGCCTGGTCTTCCGATTCCGGCATGTCAGACAGCTCGATCAGTCGGGCATTGGGAAAACGCTCCTCCAGCACCTGGGCAAAGCCGATGCGCCGGTCGATCTCGGCGGCGAATCGTGTAGCCGGCGACAGCATGGCGCAGCGCCCGGGCTCGTCGCGCGGCAGGCAGCGGCCCAACAGGATGCCTGCAGTTCGCCCGGCTGCGCGGTTGTCCGCGCCAACAAAGGTCTCGCGCAGCGAACCGGCAACGTCGGAAAACAGGGTGACCACATGCACGCCGCTTCGAGCCAGTTCATTGATGGCAAGCTTGACCTGCGGCACATCAGGAGCCAGCAGGGCGATGCCGTCCAGATCGGTCATCTTGGCCAATTCCTGAGCGAAGTCGGCGCCGTCTTGGTTCGGCAAGCGATGGGTGATCTCAGTGATGTGCTGGTGTCTGAAATCACCGGCGGCCTGGGCGACGACGCGGTCGATGATGTCGAAAAAACCACGCCGCGAAGCGGGCAGCACAAACCCGAAGCGGTAGTTGGGCGTGGACCGTGGGCGGCCGCGGGCTGGACTGGCGGCGCCGAGCGCCTGCATCACGGTGCGGACCCGGTCCACCGTGGCCGGGTTGACGCCCGGCCGATTGTTCAGCACGCGATCGACCGTTGCGGTGCTCACGCCCGCAGCTTCCGCTATCTGGTTGATGGTGGCTGCCATTGGATCGATGGGTTTGCGGCCAAGGTGATTGGTAAATAAATCAATCTTGCGGCCGTCCTTCCTGTCAAGAATGTACCGCAATTTCGATCATCCAAGGCGGAGCGCCTTGGCAAACTGCTGGAATCTTGACCTATTAGGGTTTGTATTGATTGATGTATTAAATGATGTGATTACCATCAATCACATCAGACGAGTCAATGACCTGGGCTGATCGGCGGATGAGGCCGAAAAAACAGGCGGGCAGATGCATCCGAATCGCCGCTTTCATTTGCAACCCAAGCGTGGCCCGCCACGCACCGTAAGGAGACGAACACATGAGCAAAGCCAAATCAACTCACTGGCGCCTGGTGGCCGGGGCCGCGCTGGGCCTAACGGCGCTGGGCGCGCAGGCACAGGACAAGCAACTGACGCTGTGCTGGGCCGCTTGGGACCCAGCCAACGCGTTGGTGGAACTGTCGAAAGACTTCACCGCCAAGACCGGTATCCAGATGAAGTACGAGTTCGTACCCTGGCCGAATTTCGCCCAGCGCATGCTCAACGAGCTCAACTCCAAGGGCAAACTGTGCGACCTGCTGATCGGCGACAGCCAGTGGATCGGTTCGGCCGCCACCGAAGGCCACTACGTCAAGCTCAACGACTTTTTCGACAAGAACGCCATCAAGATGACGGACTTCATGCCCGCCACCGTCGAGGGTTACTCGACCTGGCCCAAGGGTACGAAGAACTATTGGGCGCTGCCGGCCATGGGCGATGCCGTGGCCTTCACCTACCGCAAGGACTGGTTCGCCCGCCCCGAGCTCCAGGCCGAATTCAAGCAGAAGTACGGCCGCGAGCTGGCACCGCCCAAGACCTGGGACGAATTCAAGCAGATCGGCCAATTCTTCCAGAACCGGATGATCGACGGCAAGAAGGTCTACGGCGCGGCGCTGTACACCGAGCGCGGCTCAGAAGGCATCACGATGGGCGTCACCAACACCATGTACGCGTACGGGATGGAATACGACAACCCGAAGAAGCCGTACGACATGAACGGGTACATCAACAGCCCCGGCGCCGTGAAAGGCCTGAAGTTCTACAAGGACCTGTATGACTGTTGCGTGCCGCCCGGTCACAGCAATGCCTACATGACCGAGGACCTGGACGCCTACAAGTCGGGCCAGGTAGCAATGCAGATGAACTTCATCGCCTTCTTCCCTGGTATCTCCAAGGACCCACAGGTCGGCGGTGAGAAGACCGGCTTCTTCCCCATCCCCAAGGGCGACAAGCAATTCGCACAACTCGGCGGTCAGGGTATCTCGGTGGTGACGTACTCCGACAAGAAGGAGATGGCGCTGCAGTACATGAAGTGGTTCGCGCAGCCTGCCATTCAGAAAAAGTGGTGGGACGGCGGCGGCTTCACCTGCATGAAGTCCATTCTGGAAGCCCCCGGTTTCGAGACCAGCACGCCTTACGCCAAGGTGTTCCTGGACTCTATGAAGATCGTCAAGGACTTCTGGGCCGAGCCCACCTATGCGCAGCTTTTACTGGCCATGCAGAACCGTGTGCATGAGTACGTTGTCGCCGGCAAAGGCACGCCCAACGCCGCTCTGGACGCGCTTCTGAAGGACTGGGTCCGGGTGTTCAAGGAAGACGGGAAAATCAAGTGAAATCCAAAGCGTTCACGCAATGGGTGCCGCCGCAGGCGGCGGTGCCCAGCGCTAATCTCACGGAACCGGTGGGCTCCGCCCGTCGGGCCGCCCCCGCCGCGTCAAGGCAGCGTAAGCTCCTGGCCCGGCGAGGGTTGTCGGACAGGGCGCTGGCCTGGCTCTTCGTAGGCCCCACTATCCTGCTGCTGCTGGCCTTCAATATCTTCCCGTTGCTGTGGACGATCTATCTCTCATTCACCAATTTCCGTGCCAACCGGCCGAATGCGGAAGTGACGT
>DASYTX010000291.1:0-12411 GCA_036001865.1 Terriglobales bacterium | reverse complement strand
GCCGCACCTGCGCCGGCTCGGCGTTGCGGGCAGGCGTAGCGTCGGCAGTCATTCAAGAAGTTTACGATGTGGCGGCGGCCGGGGGATTTACGAGGTGGTGGCGGCTGCCTCCCCACAACAAGCCAGGATTTCCTCTTCCGTCAGGGTACGGTCCGATTGCTTGGCCCGCTGGAAGATGCGGCTGACGACCTCTTCCGTAGGCGCTACGCCCCGCCGTTCCAGCCAGTACAGCACGTTGGATTTTCCGCTCATGGGACCGATCTCGATGATTTGGTCCATGCCGAAGAAGTGCGAGGGCACGCCCGAATAGACGCTGTTGGCCAACTCGACGTCGTTCTTCTTCAGCGCCTTGATGACGGCGGCGGCGTGCACCCCGGTGGCGGTGCGGAAGGCGTCATCGCCCACCACGGGGTAGTTCTTGGGGATGGGCATGTTGGTGGCGCGGGACACCGCCAGGCAATAGTCCTTGAGCGCACGCATGTCGCGGCTGGCCCAGGGCTCCACACCCATCAGCTTGAGGTTGACCAACATGAGGTCCATCTGGGTGTTGCCCACGCGCTCGCCAATTCCTACCGCGCAGGCGTGTACACAGTGGGCACCGGCAACCAACGCCGCCAGTGCGTTGACCACGGCCAGCCCGCGATCGCAGTGGCCGTGCCAGTCAATGCGAATCTGCTCGCCCGAGGGCTTCACGACCTCGTCGATGATGAATCTCACCAGCGCATGAGCGCCCATGGGCGTGGCGTGGCCGACGGTGTCGCAGATCACGATGGCGCGCGCCCCGCAGTTGATGGCGGTCGAGTACATACGCTTGATGGTCTCAGGGTCGCAGCGCGTGGTGTCCTCGGTGACGTACATTACGTCCAGGCCCAGCGAGCGTGCGTACTTGACGGCCTTTTCCGTAGTGGTCAGCAGGAAGTCGTCGGTCCAGCCTTCGGTGTAGCGGCGGATGGGACTGGAGCCAATGAAGGTGGCAGCCTCAATGGGAACGCCCGTCTTCTGCACGATCTCGGCGATGGGGCGGATGTCATTCTCAAGAGTGCGCGCGGCGCAGTTGCCCTTGATCTTCAGCTTGGAGCGTGCGATCTCCTGCGCCAGCGCCTCCACGTCGGCGCAGGCCCGCGGACCGGCGCCAGGCAGGCCCAGGTCAAGCGAGTTGATCCCCAGCGACTCCATCAGGTGCAGGATCTCGATCTTTTCCCCGATCGAGGGATCGCGCACTGAGGGCGACTGCAACCCGTCGCGCAGCGATTCGTCGTTCAGCAGCACGGGGCCCTTGGGCGTCAGCCACGGGGGAAAGGCCTGGTTCCAGTCGTAGATGAGATTGGCATGTTTCAGAGACAAGCTATTCCCTCGCTTCGCTTGGCAGCGCCGCTAACTCTTGGGCACCGCCTGTTCGACCGCTTTGTCGCGGTCGGCCGCAGTCTGCTGCGTGGCCTTGTCCTTGTCGTCCTTGGGTGGAATGGTCAGCCCGAAGGCGGAGATCTCGCCCTCGCCGGCAACATTCAGGCCAGTGGGATCCGCCGGGTTGGGCAGGTAGAGCGTCTTGCAGTGCTCGCAGCGATACAGTTCCGCGTTCCGCCCCAGCGTTTTCTCCACGTCTCCACACTGCTGCTCGAGCACATCGGCCAGGTAGTACCAGCGCTTCAGATGCCCGCCGCAGATCTTGCCTTTCTGGTCTTTCTCGTTGCAGGCCCGCTGGCCGGGCTTCTTGAGCTTGAGCTTGTGCTTGGGAAGTTGGGGGAGCGTGGGTGTCTGCATGTCGGTCGAAGCCACGGGCTTACGGTCTCCTAGATGATGCGTCAGGGCTTGAGAGTAGCTTGGATTGAGCAGTTACAGTGCTCATTTTACTAGATGGCCGCAAAGATAGAGGAGGCGACGCGGGCTACGGCCGAATGCACTCACAGCAAGCGCTTTCCAAATAGCGCCCGCACGGCCCGCCGCCCACCTTGGAGGCGGCGAAGCAGCCCTCGGGCAAACAGCAGATCGACAAAGCCTTCCATCTGCCAGGCGAACTCGGACCCGTAGCTATACCACCAGACTTTCTTTCGCCGCGGGAGCAAGTCGGTGTCGATGTATTTGACCCGCACCATCTCTTCCAGGCCCATGCGGCCATGGGTGCGGCCGATGCCGCTAGCCTTGACGCCGCCGTGCGGGGCCTCACTGATGCCGAAACAGGAAACCACATCATTCACCATGACCGTACCCGCCTGAATGCGCCGCGCCAGGCGTTCTCCACGACCGCGGTCGCGCGTCCAGACGCTGGCCGCCAGGCCGAACTCGGAGTCGTTGGCCAGGGCCACAGCTTCGTCGTCGCTCGAAAACGCCATTACCGGCAGCACCGGGCCAAAAGTCTCGTCGCGCATGATGCGCATCTCGTGGTGGACATCGGCGAGCACAGTCGGCGCGTAGAAATTGGGGCCAATCGCAGGCAATCGTTTACCTCCCACCAGCAGCTGCGCGCCCATGACCAAGGCTTCATCGACGTGGGATTCCACAGTGCGGAGCTGCCGTTCGTGGATGAGCGGCCCGACTTCGGTATCAGGATGCATGCCGTCGCCCACCCGCAGCTTCGTCGCCTTCTCCACGCAGGCGGCCAGAAATGGCTCGTACAGGCTGCGGTGCACGTAACAACGCTCGACGGAGAGGCAGGTCTGGCCGGTGTTGACGAAGGCTCCCCAGACGGCGGCGCTGGATGCCACGTCCACGTCGGCATCGTCGAGGACGAGCATCGGGTCCTTGCCGCCCAGCTCGAGCAGCACCGGCAGAAGGCGCTCCGCCGCGGCATGCGCCACACTCTGGCCGGTGCGAACGCTGCCGGTGAACACGACCTTGTCCACGCCGGAGTCCACCAGGGCGGCCCCGGTAGCGCCATCGCCCACCACTACCTTAAAGACGTCCTGCGGCACTCCGGCGGCGTGCAGTAGAGATTCCAGTTCGAGCGCGACCAGTGGCGTGTACTCGGAAGGTTTCACCACCACGGCGTTGCCCGTCACCAGCGCGGCCATGGCCTCGATCGCCGGCACCGAGAACGGATAGTTCCAGGGGGAGATGATGCCGATCACGCCATAGGGCTCGCGCACCAGCCGCGCCGACTTGGTCTTCATCACCGGGTTGCCGTGCGGCACCGGCTCGTCGCGCAGGAAGGCGTGGGCGTTCTGGATCAGGAAGCGCGCCGCGTCCAGCACCACCAGCACTTCAGTCAGCAACGCCTCGACGTAGGGCTTGCCGCACTCGCCAGTGATGGCGCGGGCGATCTCTTGCTTCTTCTCGTGAAGGAGGCGCTGGAACTTCCTGATAGCTTCCACCCGCCGCCCGACCGGCAGCGCAGCCCAGGCGGCCTGAGCCGACCGCGCATGCTGGGCCGCACTCTGAATCTCGGAAGCAGTGGAGCAAGCCAGTTCGCGCAGGACTTCCCCCGTTGCCGGATTGCGCGAACAGATCCGCCTCGCCTCTACCAGGGTTCCCGCAGCCATGGTCTCGCCGAACAGTGTAGCCGAATCCTCGCCACTTGCAGCCGTTCGGGGTCCCGCGACTCAGTACTCGACGGCAACCAAGTAGAGCCCACTGGCCGGCGCTGTATTACCTGCGGCCGAGCGATCGCGGAGTTCCAAGATGCGCCGCAGCCCCGGCACATCCAGCGTGCCCTTGCCGATCATAAGGAACGTGCCCACCAGGTTCCGCACCATGTGGTGCAGGAAGCCGTTGCCTCGGACCTCATACAACAGTTCTTCGCCCTCGCGCCGCCACTCAGAGGAATAGACGGTGCGCACGTTCGAAAGTTTTTCCTGGTCGCTTCCACGTTCGGGGTCGACCGCCGCAAACGACGTGAAATCGTGCTCGCCGACCACAACCGCTGCGGCCGAGCGCATGGTTCCCTCGTCCAGCGAGTAGGGGTGGTGATAGACGTAGCGCGCCAGGAAGGGCGGGCAGATAGCGCTGCGCAGGACGCGATAGCGATAGGTCTTCGCCTTGGCCGACTTGCGCGCGTGAAAATCCGGAGCGACCTCCTCCGCGCTGAGCACGCGCACGGCCGCTGGCAAGACATCGTTCAGCGCCTTCTGCAGGTTGGCCGTGGGAATGCCGGCCTGGATGGTGCAAGAGGCCACCTGTGCAAGGGCGTGCACGCCAGCATCAGTCCGGCCCGAGCCCTGGGGCAGCACGCTATCCCCCGTGACGCGCGCTATTGCATCCGCCAGAGTGCCCTGCACCGTCATCAGGCCAGGCTGCACCTGCCATCCATGAAACTCGCTGCCGTCGTAAGCCAGCACGATTTTTAGATTGCGGGTCACGAGCTGCATCGCCACCGCGGCTTTTCGCGAGCCGTTCCGCGTCACTAGCGGCGGCAGCACGATATACTATCGAGTTTCTCTCGATCAGAAATTCCGCTGCAGAGACTCTCCAGCGAGTCGCGGGTTTGAACCAACAGCGCCCGTGGTGCGTATCATTTGCGGTGACGATTTCTGACCGAACCAGTCTCATAGGAGATTGACTTCCGCAGTGGGAGAAGAGCGAATGCGTCTGTCGCTATCCGTTTGCCTAATGGTTGTGTTTTCCCTCGTCCTGGTGCTGGCCTTTCCGCCGGGGCTGCTCGCCCAGGACCAGGACTATTCCAAGGCGCGTAATCATTTCCCTAACCCGCTGGCGCCCTACGGGCCCAAGCGGGTGCCGGAGCCGGTATTCGCCAATACTCCGCGCGCCCAGCAGTTGATCCAGGACGGCAAGCTGATGCTGTCGCTGAACGACGCCATTGCGCTGGCCCTGGAAAACAATCTCGACCTGGCGATTGCGCGCTACAACCTGTCGATCGCCGACACGGACATCCTGCGCGCCAAAGCGGGGGGAACGATCCGCGGCGTGGCCACTGGCATTGTCCAAGGCACGCCGGGCGGCGGCATCGGCGGATTCGGAGCCGGGGCGCAGGGCGCAGGTCCGGGAGGCACCACGGGCGGCGCGGGTGGGGCGGGTACTGGCGCTTCCGGCCTGGTGCAGACCACCATCGGCGTAGGCGCGCAGGTGCAGAGCTACGACCCTGTCCTCTCCGCCGACCTGAGCATCAACCACGCCACCTTCCCGCTGACCAACACAGTGACCACCGGCACCCCGCGGCTGCAGCAGAACGCCGGAACAGCGAACTTCAACTACTTTCAGGCGTTCGGCACCGGCACCAGCATGAACCTCTCATTCGGCAACGCGCGAACGTCCACCAACAGCTTGTTCTCCTCGCTGAATCCGTCGGTGAACTCGAACTTCCGCCTGACTGTCCGGCAGCGCCTGCTGGCGGGCTTCGGTCTGGGCCCGAACCTGCGCTTTATCCGCATCGCGCGCAACAACCGTGAGATCTCTGACGTCAGCTTCCGTGGGCAGGTGATCGCCACCGTGGTACAGATCCAGAACATCTACTGGGACCTGGTGAACGCCTACGAAGATGTCAAGGTAAAGGAGCGGTCGTTGGGCCTGGCGCAGAAGACGCTCTCCGACAACCGCAAGCAGGTGGAGATCGGGACCTTGGCGCCCATCGAGATTGTGCGCGCCGACGCTGAGGTGGCCACCCGCAACCAGGACCTGATCGTCTCCCAGACCAACTTGCAGCTCCAGCAGTTGCTCATCAAGAACGCCATCACCCGCAATTTAACTGACCCGGTGCTGGCCGCCGCCCCGGTGATCCCCACTGACATGATGCAGTTGCCGCCGCAGGAGCCGGTGGTGCCCACGCAGGACCTGCTGGCCGAGGCGCTCTCCCATCGGTGGGAGCTGTCGCAGGCGCGCATCGACCTGACCAACCGCGACATCAACCAGAAGTCGGCGCGCAACGCCCTGCTGCCCACGCTCGATCTCTTCGCCTGGTACGGTGGCTCGGGACT
Organism: Terriglobales bacterium; assembly: GCA_036001865.1. Lineage (GTDB taxonomy): Bacteria > Acidobacteriota > Terriglobia > Terriglobales > Acidobacteriaceae > DASYTX01. The sequence goes on along the minus strand of DASYTX010000291.1, from coordinate 6,547 downwards.
GTCCGGACAGGACAACCCCAGTGACCCCGGGAGTCCGCCGGCGGGGATTCCCATCGGCGGCTTTCCTAGCTCGTTCGCCACGCTCTTCCGCGGCGACTTTCCCGACTATGCCGTGGGCGTGAGCATGAGCATCCCCATTCGCAACCGCGCGGCGCAGGCCGACCAGGTTCGCTCGCAGCTTGAATACCGCCAGGCGCAGATGCGCTTGCAGCAGTTGCAGAACCAGATCGGGATCGAGGTGCGCAATGCCCAATTCTCGGTGCAGCAGAACCGGGCGCGGGTGGAGGCGGCGCGCAGCGCGCGCGAGTTCGCCGCCCAGTCCCTGGATGCCGAGCAGAAGAAGTACGCGCTGGGCGCTTCCACCAACACCCTGGTGTTGCAGGCACAGCGCGACCTGACGCAGGCGGAATCCAATCTAGTGGCGGCCACGGCGGCCTATGAAAAATCCCGGGTCGAGCTGGACCGGGTCACGGGCGCTACTCTCACGCGCAGCGGCATTCGAATGGAAGAAGCCGAATCCGGACGAGTGGAGCAAATGCCCAACGTTCCCCACGTCGTGCCGCGTCCTGACGTCCCCGAGCCGCGGTTGACGTCGGAACAGCAGGCTCCCGCCGCCCAGCCCGGAGCGCCGGCGCCCGCGGTCGAACAGCCCCAACCCAAGTAGACACCCCAAAGAGCCCCGGCAGGATCTGCCGGGGCATCTTTGTGCTTGCGGCCCCAAGTTAACTATGGTTAACTATTCCCAGTTAGTCGAGGGTGCAATGGCACGCATCGGCAGCGACGGCTTCTTCCATCTCTGGTTCACGGCGCTGTTCACGGCACTGCTGGCCGTGCGTGTCTTCTTCCATGTCAAAGCGCGTACCTGGCGGCGTGAAGGGGTGCGCGGCGAGGGCCCGGTGGTGCCTATCCTGCGCGTAGTGGTGGCGCTGCCGCTGATCGTTGTCACCTGTGTGTACTTGTTCAAACCTGGAATCCTGCGCTGGGCGTCCTTCTCAGTGCCGGAGCCTTGGCGCTGGATTGGTGGATTCCTAGTCACGGCTGCGCTGGGACTCCTGGTCTGGATCCAGGTTGAACTCGGCACAAACTTTAGTGGCGAGCTGCGCATCCGCAGAGATCACCATCTGGTCATCTCGGGGCCTTACCGATACGTACGCCACCCCATGTACGGCACTTTCCTCCTGCTGTGCGCCGGCTCCTTGCTTATGACGGCCAACTGGTTCTTCGGCGGGATCGGATTGGTTGTGGTGCTGACCGTGATGCTCCTTCGCACCGGACGTGAGGAACGCATGCTGATTGAAACCTTCGGCGAAAGCTATCTCCAGTACGCCGCGCGCACCGGCCGCTTTCTACCGCGACTGCGTTCGAAGGCAAGTCACCCGCGGCAGGCGTAGGGCTCGAGTCGGCTATCCAACCCTGGGTGCTATCCTCTCCGCGTGACCTTGTCCGTCGTGGTCATAACCTGTAACGAGGAGCACAACATCGGCCGCCTGCTGGAGAGCGTGAGCTGGGCCGATGAGTGCATTGTGCTCGATTCCGGCTCCACCGACCGCACGCTCGAGATCGCCCGCAGCCGAGGGGCGAAGGTCTATTGCGAGCCATGGAAGGGCTACGCCGCGCAGAAGAACTCCGCCATCGAAAAGGCCGGTGGCGCCTGGATTCTGGCCCTCGACGCGGACGAGGCCGTCGAGCCCGAACTAATGGCCGAAATCCGTTACGTCATTGACCGCGATCCTCCCGCGCACGGCTACCGCATTCCCTTCAAGCATTTCTTTCTCGGCCGCTGGATGCGGCACGGCGGCTATTATCCCGATCGCAAGCTCCGCTTGTTTCGCCGCGGACACGGAAGCTTTGGGGAACGGTCCGTGCATGAGTCCGTGCAGGTGAACGGGCCGGTCGCAACCCTCAGCCACGCCATCCTGCACTACGGGTATCCCTCGCTGGAGGGATACATCCGCTCGACGAACCGCTATTCCTCTCTCGGCGCCGAGATTGTGCTGGCTGGGGGCCGTCGTCGCTTCAGCGTGATGAACGTCTTCGTTCGGCCTCTGATCACATTCCTTTACAACTACGTCTTCCGCCTGGGCTTTTTGGACGGCAAGGAGGGACTGCTGCTGCACCTGTATCACGCAGCGTATGTATCGTGGAAGTACGCCAAGGCGTGGGAACTGGGGAAGCGCTGCGCGCGACCGGAAAAGCAGTGAACCTCCCGCGCCTTGTTCGCCAATCTACGCATCTTCTATGATTGAAGCGCGTAGAACCGCATGAAACCAAAAAAGCCAACCAATAAGAACCCCAGCCTCGCGGAAAGCCCCGTTCAGGACGTTTTTGAAGGCCGCCTCCCGTCTGACGCAGAAAAGCAATGGGCGGAGAAGACGCTCGCGCCCACGCTCGAGAAAACTCCTGAAAAGCCCATCGGCGCGCCTACCGGCACCAACCTCGACGAGAACGGCAACGCCCGCTTCACCACTATTTCTGGCGTGCCTATCCGGCGCCTGTACACGCCCGCCGATCTGCCCGAAGACTGGGACTATGAGAAGTATCTGAGCTATCCCGGCCAGCCGCCCTACACGCGCGGCATCCATGCCTCGGGCTATCGCGGCAAGCTATGGACCATGCGACAGTTCTCCGGCTTTGCCTCGCCGGAGGAGACCAACCAGCGCTACAAGTACCTGCTGGCGCACGGCGGCGGCGGGCTTTCGGTGGCCTTCGACCTGCCCACGCTGATGGGCTACGACTCCGACCACGCGGCGAGCGAAGGCGAAGTCGGCAAGTGTGGCGTGGCCATCGATTCGCTCGAAGATATGGAGATCCTCTTCGACGGCATCGACCTGGAAAAGACCACGGTCTCGATGACCATCAACTCGCCAGCGTCGATCCTCTGGGCGATGTACCTGGTTGTGGCGGAAAAGCAGGGAGCGGATTGGAAAAAGGTCTCGGGCACCATCCAGAACGACATCCTCAAGGAGTACATCGCGCAGAAGGAATACATCTATCCGCCGGCGCCGTCGATGCGCCTGGTGATCGACACCTTCGAGTTCGGCTCCCGCTTCACGCCGCGCTTCAATACGATTTCAATCAGCGGGTACCACATCCGCGAGGCTGGCTCGACGGCGCTGCAAGAGCTGGCGTTCACCATCTACGACGGGGTGGAATACGTGGAGTGGGCGCGCCGCCGCGGGCTCGATATCGACGAGTTCGGCCCGCGCCTCAGCTTTTTCTTCAACGCCCACAACGACTTCTTCGAGGAGCTCGCCAAGTACCGCGCGGCGCGCAAGATCTGGTATCGGCTGACCAAGGACCGCTTCGGCGCTAAGAACCAGCGCACGTGGCTGATGCGCTTCCACTCGCAGACCGCGGGCGTCTCGCTGCCTGCGCAGCAGCCCATGAACAACATCGCGCGCGTAGCCATCCAGGCGCTGGCCGCGGTGCTGGGCGGAACGCAGTCGCTGCACACCGACGCCTACGACGAAGCTCTTGCCCTGCCCACCGAGGATGCCGCCCGCATCGCCCTGCGCACGCAGCAGATCATCGCCTATGAATCGGGCGTGGCGCAGACGGTGGATCCGCTGGGCGGATCGTACTTCGTCGAGCGCATGACACTCGACATGGAAAAGGGCGCTTTCGATTACTTCGACAAGCTCGACGCCATGGGCGGCATGGTCAAGGCCATCGAGCGCGGCTATCCGCAGAAAGAAATCGCCGAGGCCTCGTACCAATACCAGCGCGCGGTCGAGGCCAGGGAAAAAATCATCGTCGGGGTGAATGACTTCGTGATCGAGGAGCCTCCGACGCCCATCCTCTATATAGGCGAGACCGTGGAGAGACAGCAGACGGCCAAGCTCAAAGCCCTGCGCGCGCGTCGGCCGAACGACGAAGTCCGCCGCCGGCTCGACGCTCTGAAGCGCGCCGCCGCCCAGGAGCCTGTAATTCCCTCGGACGGCAAAATCTCCGACGCCAACACCATGCCCTACATCGTCGACGCCGTCCGCGCCTACGCCACGGTGGGCGAAATCTGCGAGGCGTTGAAAGAAGTGTACGGGACATACACAGAAGTCAGCATCACGTAACCTAGCCGTGCTCAACTTCGAATGCCCCTATCTGGATGCGGTTGTGGAATGCTCAGATGAACGTGGGCGGCACATCTTGGAGCGGCACCCAGAATTGCGGCAACGCTTTCAGGAACTTCTTGCCACTGCGTTGCGTGATCCTGACGAGATCAGACGAAGTAAGCTGTTCCCTTTCGCTCGTTTGTTCTCGCGCTGGTACACTTGATATAGGCAACGGCAAGTACGTTGTGGTCGTCGTGCTGAGTCAGCCCGGTGGTCGTTACTGGGTCATCACAGCGTAAATGGCGCGAAAGCTCAGTGGAGGAACAACGGAATGGAAACGAAATTAAGGCTGGAGTATGACCGCGACGCCGATATCCTCTACGTTAACCGACGCCCGTCCTACCCCGAGCAGGAAATCGAGGAGCTAGAAGATGGTGTAGTCGCCCGGCTGAAGCCTCACACGGGAGAAATAGAAAGTCTGGAAGTGTTGTTCTTCTCAGCGAGATTGCTCCGCTCGGACTTGCTGGAGCTGCCTATCAGGGCAGAACTGCGTCTTGACCGCAAATAGCAGAAGGTTCATGCCCACGCGCAGGCCTTGACATCACCAGGTTACCGAATCTCTGTGTCTCCGTGCCTCTGTGGTGAATCAGTAAGTCCATGCGCCCCGCCATGGTTCACCTGAAAAAATGTGACCCCATCCTGCGCGCCATCATCGAGCGCGTCGGCCCGTTCCGCATGAGCTACCGTGAGCCAGTCTTTGAGACCTTGGTACGTTCCATCGCCTTCCAGCAACTGAACGGCAAGGCTGCGAAGACGATCTTTGACCGACTGGTGCAGGCAGCGGGAGGCGTGCTGACACCAGAGTCCATTCTGGCGCTGCCCGAAGAGCGCATGCGCGCCTGCGGGCTGTCCAAGCAGAAGCTGACCTACATTCGCGACTTGGCCGCGAGCACGGCCTCAGGCGATATCGATTTCGCTCTGCTGCCGCAAATGACTGACGAAGACGTCATCGCTCATCTCACACGCGTCAAGGGCATCGGGGTGTGGAGCGCACAGATGTTTCTCATGTTCGCCTTGCGGCGTGCGGACGTCATGCCGGTGGCGGATTACGGCGTCCGCGCGGCAGTGATGAAGGCCTACAGGAAACGCAAGCTACCCAACGCCGCTACGCTCGAGAAGATCTCACGGCCGTGGCGACCGTATCGTTCCGTCGCCTGCTGGTACCTGTGGCGCAGCCTCGGCGGCCCGGCAGGGTAATTCGACAACGCCAAACACCCCAAGAGCTTGCTCAACCGCTTCGTGACCCTCTGTTTCCTTTGTGGTTAAATGGAGCGTCCTGATGGCTGAAGGCCGCAAAATCCGCGTGCTGGTGGCCAAACCGGGCCTGGATGGGCACGACCGCGGCGCCAAGGTGATCGCGCGCGCCCTGCGCGACGCCGGCATGGAGGTCATTTACACCGGATTGCGGCAGACGCCGGAAATGGTCGTAGACTCCGCGCTGCAGGAGGACGTCAATGTCATTGGCCTCTCCATCCTCTCCGGCGCACACAACACCATCGTGCCGCGGGTTCTGGACCTGCTGCGCCAGAACAAAATGGACGACGTGCTGCTGATCATCGGTGGCATCATTCCCGACCAGGACATCGCCTCCCTGAGGGAGCAGGGCGTGGCCGCCGTTTTCCTGCCCGGCACAGCCATGGACGAGATCGTTGAGTTCATCCGCAAGAACGTGAAGCCGCGCAGCGTGCCCGCAGCCTGAAGCGTCCCGAGGTAAATCCTATCCGCCATCGCCGAATCCTCGAGAAGACCATTGGTCCGGCGCCGTGGTACTGGACCACGTATCCCGATGTGAGCGGCCCTTCCGGCCGCCGCTACATCTGGATGCACCACGAAGAGCCCGCGGTCGAATACCTGGTCACGCTTAACCCACGCGATGAGCCTGCCACCACGCTGCTCGCCCTGAACTCCTACTGCCGGCCATTCCTCATGCCGCACTCGCGCCTGGGGATCTGGGCGCCGGAGATTGGGTACATCCGACTGCTTTGTTTTGACCCCGACCAACTGCGCGCCTTTCCGCTGAGCGATGTCGCCGGGTGGTTCAAGAAGTCGGAGGAGCGCGTCTATTCCGCCACTGCGCCCCTGGCCGAGCTGGAGGTGAGTTCGCGGCTGGCTGCGGGCAAGCACAGGGTTGATGTCCCGGCGGAATTCGCTGGGCTGGACGAGCTGCTGGTCGCCAGCCCCTACCCTGCACCCAGCAAAGACGATCCCGCCTTCGCCATCTTGATCGTGCGGCCGCGCGCCGCTGAGGTCGAAGTGCTGCCGCAGCGCTGGTTCACCAATCGCAAATACCAGCCGGGACGGCAGTGGATCACGCGCGTGACCCGCGACCCGGAATCGCAGCGGCTGATCGGCGACGGCTTCCGCATCGGCGCCTTCGAGCTGGCCGAGGACGGTTGCGAGCTGGCGCGGTGGCTGTAGTGCAGCGAGAGGTTTGCCGG
>DASYTX010000290.1:0-6459 GCA_036001865.1 Terriglobales bacterium | reverse complement strand
GGACGCACGTGGCGGGCATCGTAGCCGCGCAAGCCAACGGTGTGGGTGTAGTCGGTGTCGCGCCCAACGTGACGCTGGTGCCGGTGAAAGTCTGTGATACGGCGGGATACTGCTACGCCTCGGCCACGGCCGCGGGCATTACCTACGCCGGCGATGCCAAGCTCGATATCATCAACATGAGCTTCTTCGTGGATGATGACACGTTCCTGGCATCCACCGAGTTCAAGTGCATGAACGATTCCGAGCAGCGGGCATTCCGCAAGTCCAATGAGCGGGCGCTGCAATACGCCCGCAGCCAGGGAGTCACGCCGGTGGCGGCGCTGGGAAACTCCGACAGCGACTTGGCCAACCCGGACAGCGGTAACCAGTGCGACGTGGTGCCGGCCGAGAGCTCGGGAGTGATTGGCACCATGGCGCTCGGGCGAAGCAGCCAGAAGGCTGGTTATTCCAGCTACGGCGTCGGAGCAACCGATGTGGCGGCTCCGGGCGGCGCCGGGACGACGGGCGACTGCACCACTACTGTGCTCTCCACCTTTCCCGGAGATCTCTACGGCTGTATCCAGGGAACCTCGATGGCGTCGCCGCATTCAACGGGCGTGGCAGCGCTCATCGTCAGCCAATTCGGAACACTCGGCTCCGATGGGGACGTGAAGATGTCGCCCACCCAAGTCGAGGCCTACCTGCAAGGGACCACCATCGACATCGGCCTACCAGGCTACGACGAGTGCTTCGGCCACGGCCGCATCAATGCACTCCGTGCAGTGTAACACGATACCGCGAACACCTACGACCCCGCCGCTCCACTCTGTCCGGAGTACAGCGAGTAAACGAACCGCGTAGCACGGCGCATCGAGCAACCAGGACAGCGGGCCCGCTACCAGCGGGCCCGCCCTCTTGCTTGCGGGACCGCAAACGAAGGCGAACCTTTGCAACGTGCTTCAGCTGAATCTCCGATGGCGTGCCGCACTCCTCCTCCGCAGCTCCATGGTCGAAAACAGGCATCTTTTTGTGGGTGCAACCGTTCTTGGTAAGCGTGGTGAAGGATTAACCTGGCCCTGGCTCCGCAATGGCCGAACCGGAACGATCTCGGCTCCTCCGTACCTTCTCTCAGTGGGCTGCCATCGCAGTGTGCGCAGGCCTCGGGATTGCCCTGTTCACGTTCGTCGATCTCACTCCTGAAGTCGAGCCCGAGTTCTTCTTCTCCACCGGCGACCCGCAGCTTAAGAAGTCCCGCCACGTCGAAAAGGAGTTCGGGTACACGCAGCAGGTATTCATCGCTGCCCGGACGGCGCGGCTTGTCTCTAGCGAATATTTGCTCCGCCTCCACAACCTGACGGAAGACCTGCGCAAGGTGCAGGGTGTCGCCGACGTGCGCTCGCTGACAAGCGGCCCGGAGGAGCCCGACAAGGTCCTGAAGCGTGACCCCGAGGATGTGTTCAAAGACCTGCGTGACAGCCCGTTCTGGACCGGTCTGCTTCTGGCGCCTGACCGCTCTGCGACTTTTGTCGTCTTGCGCCTCGAGGGCGAAGACCACCGAGCGACGGTGACCGCCATTGATCAGGTCCTCGGCCGTCATTCCCGTCCGGGATTCAATCTCGGCGCTTCTGGGGTTCCGTACGTCTCCGAGCACATTCGCCGCCGGCTCACCGACGAACTCCAGCGCTTCAGCATCGCCGCCTTCGCCGCCTTCGGGCTGCTGGTGGCCCTTCTCTTCCGCTCGCTCGCCGTAACGGTGGGCACGATGGTCGCCGCCCTCACCGCCTCTTTCGCGACCTTTCTCGTGCGCGCCCTGCTTGGCATGCGGACCGATGTCCTCGCGCCCAATCTGTGGACGATAGCTTTCGTGCTCACGCTCTCGCACGTGGTTTACCTGACGGCCCAGTGGCGACGGCAAGCGCGCGAGGGGGGCGGCGAGGGTGCGGTGCAGGCCTCCCTTCGCCTCACCGGTCCAGCGTCCGCCTGGTCGCTGGCCGCGAATCTCCTCGGATTCGCGAGCCTCATCTTTGTCTCTGCCACGCCGCTGCGACGGTTCGGCATGTCAGGCGCGATCGCGGCCGTGATGGCCATGGCATGCGCCTACGGCCTCTATCCGCCATTCCTTCGCGCCGCTGACCCCCGCCCAGATCGGACAGGGCCAACCGGTGGCCGCTTGGAGCGATTTTTCACCGCGCGGCACCCGGTCGCGGCTGCGCTCACCATCGTTGCCGCGCTCGTGCTCGCACCCTTCGCTTGGCGCGTTAACACCGATCCCAGCCTGCCGTCCTACTTCGCCGCCCACGACCGTATCCGCACCGGGCTGGAGGCCATCGACCGTGCCGCCGGCAGCAGCCCGCTCGACATGATGGTCGCAGACGCGCAGGGCCGGCAGCTCGACGACGAGCAGGCGTTCAAGCGGCTGACCGTGCTCCAGCACCGGCTGGAGAGGCATCCGGACGTGGGCTCCGTGCTCTCGCTCGCGCTTCTGATGGCCGAGGCCAAGCGCCCCTGGTACTCCTTCCTCTTTTCCTGGGAGACCAAGCTCGAGCGCCTGGAGAGTCCCAAACACGGGCGAATCGGCCGCACGTTCGTGAGCGAGGACCGGCGTCGCGGCCGCTTCATTCTGCGCATGCGCGAGACGGCACGGTCGCGGCCGCGAGCTGTCATCGTGCGTGAGATCGAGGACATCGTGCGCGGGCAGGGCTTCGAGCCGGTACAGGTCGGCGGCCTCTACCGGCTTCAAGGGGAGCTGTCGGAACTTGTCGAAGGCAGTGTGATTCGCGGGCTCGGCGGTCTGCTGGCGGCCTTCTTCGTCATCGTGCTGGTGGTCACCCGTTCGCTGCCCAGCGCGCTGGCCATGACCCTGTGCCTCGCCCTCACCCCGTTCACCCTCTTCGGTTTGGTCGGGCTCGCGGGCATGCCGCTCGACATCATTTCCGCTCCCGCCGCGAATGTGGCGCTTCCTCTCGGCATAGACGAGATGATCCACCTGGGCGGCACAGTCCGGCGCCTCCGCCCGCATGCAGAAGGCATCTGGGCAGCATGGAAGGAGGCGCTGGCCCAGTTGTGGGGGCCGATCCTCGTCTCTATGCTCGTCGTCACGTCGGGCTTCGCGCTTTTCCTGCTTTCCAGCTTCCCGCCCACGCGGCGCTTGGGCGTGCTGGTCTGCACCGGCACAGCCCTCACCGACTTGGTTGTGCTGGTGGTGCTGCCGGCGATCGTCACCTGGGGGGAGCGACAGGGCCATTCGAAACATCGGCGAACACAGGGCATAGGGCAGCAATGAATCCCGCCGTATGAACCTGAAAGTCAATTTGACGGAACCCTTGAGTGCGATCACCGGTAAGGGACGGACGAATTAAGATCGTTCCCGTACATCCTGCGAGAGGCTCTCAGCACATTTGACGAATCCTTGTGTCAGCGCCAAAGACGTACAAGTAGGTCGCTACTGATTTCTCGTACAACTTCATCCCGGATACGGGCGCATATTCATTGGGGCTGTGGGCACGTCCGCCATGGCCGAGTCCGCCAATGATGATGGGAATGCCGAGCTCTTCCGTAAACAGGTAGAACGGCGCAGAGCCTCCGATCATGGGCCATATTTCGGGGTCGTAGCCCAAATGTCGATACGCGGCGATCAGCGCCTGGACGCCGGGTTCTCGCACCGATACCTTTGACGGCCCATAGCTGCCGAGGACTTCAATTCCAACATCGTCAAAACCGTGCTTGGACAGATGGGCCTTCAGCCGTGAAAGCGCGTCGGCCACCGTCATGCCTGGCACCAGACGAATGTCCAACTTTGCTGTCGCTTTGTGCGGCAGTACCGTCTTCATCCCGGGACCTTCGTAGCCTGCCGACAATCCATCAATGGTGATGGTCGGCGAGAAGAGATAGTGTCGTAACAGGTCCTTGCCGTTGAGGTCGACCTTGAAACGCAGCGCGTCAGCCTCTTTGAGCCATACATTTGCGTCGAACGTTTTCGAGAGTACGTTGAGCAGCTCCTCGTCCTCATCGCTCGGCGGCTTGGCGTTTGCAGTGAGACCGTCAACCAGGATGTGTTCTTCGGGGGAGACCAGGGCGGCCAAAGCATTGGCCAACCGCCACGCCGGAGACGAGATCCAAGCAGCATAGCTGCTATGCACATCGCGACTGGTGGGACCGCCCCTCGCGCTCCCCTGACATGCGAGTTCCAGGTAGACAAGTCCCTTGCAGCCGAGGTACAGAATGGGCTTGCCACTGCGGTTCTGGCTGTAGAACGGAAAGAACACGGCATCGGCACGCAAGCGATCCTTGTTGGAGAGAATGAAATCGGGAAGATGCTTGCTTCCCATTTCCTCCTCACCCTCGATTACGAATTTGAGGTTGACCGGAAGGTCGCCCATCTCGCGCAGCAGAGCGATGACATTGAAGAAACCTCGTAAAGGACCCTTACTGTTGAAGACACCGCGACAAACCACACATTTTCCAAACTCGTCCAGCTCTACGATTTCGGCGCCAAATGGAGGGGATATCCACTGCTCTCCCGCCACTGGCTGGACGTCATACATGCCGTAGATGAGCAGCGTCTTCTCCTTGCCGGCATTTACCTCGCCGTAGACCACCGGGTAGCCCTGGGTCGGGCATATTTCGGCTGTACCGCCCACATCCGCAATCAGTTTCCGGACGTATGCGGCTGTTTCTTCCATGCCGATCCCTTCATTGCTGATGCTCGGCATACGGAGAAAGTCCTGGATGGCGGCGAGGTGCTTGTCGAAGCGAGCGTCAATAGCCTCGTAGACCTGTTGAAGGTCTGGCCAGGCGGTTTCTGAGCGGGTAGCGAGGCCCACAGCTCAGATCTCCCTCTTCACGGTTTTGAGGCCGTTTTCAAGAATCATGTGCAACATGGTCACGATTGAATGTTGGACTTCTGGTCTGGTGCCATCCACGTAAGGAATCGGGACCAGGTACATGCCATCGGCAGCTCCCTCGCGGGTGCACGCCTCAACAACACGCATCTCGGTTGTGGCGTCATGGAGGACGTTGGGGTCCTTCAAAAGAAACGCAAGGCAAGTCACGATCCCGTACGTTCCCCAGTTCGATACCGCGCCGACAACAAGCACGTCAGTAGCGGTTACCGTGGCCATACCACCTCCGCAGGCACACTGGCACTTCGCGCCAAACCGCGAAATCCTGCGCACGTCCTCCGTGATCATTCCGAACCCGATCTCATTTCCGCCATCTCCGATGCCCACGGTGAGGACATCCCTCTGCCGCGCGCCGTCAATCAGGTATTGGACCTTGGCGTGATGGGCCGTAAAGTTTGCCCCCTGCACGCTGTGGATTTCACCTTTAGCGTTGGGGCCCAATTTTTCCAGCGACACGATGGCTTTGGGCGTGAATGAGTCAAGTACCGAGACGGCGCGCTCCTGCGCCTGGGACGTGTCTTTGGGAAAGTCGATGGCTGCTGCCGCACCGGTCCGGAGCTGCGCCTGTTCAAAACTCATGACCGGAACTCCGGCGGCCTGCGACGCTGCGATGATGGGCTTCAGGTTGTTCTCCTCGGAGACGTACACCGGAATAGCGCCCAGGCCCAGCGCCACCGCGCGGGCAATGGCCGCGGCTCCGGGAGCTCCATCGGTTTCACCGAAGGGCAGCCAAGGTGGCCCGCCGGCGCCGGTGGTGACCAACACTACGTCCTTTTTTCCGACCTGGTTGGCCAGCTTCTCCGCCGCAAGTAGCGTAAGCGGCCTTTGCTGTTTTTGGCGCGCTGCTTCGTATAACTGGTGGATCTGGCCGCGCGGCATACCTTGCGGCCGCATCTCTACCGTGCACAGCCGGTCAACGTTTTCCCCGATTATTTCTGGCACGCGTTTCTCTCCAAAGACGCCCTGAGCTACCCTGCCAGGGTCGCTGCTCCATTCGCGGGACGTAATGCCCGTGTCGCGGGGCCAGTCTCCACCAACCCGAGACTGCAGACGAGCATTCCGGCAACCAGCGCTGCTGCGAGCATCCATGCCAGGGTGAAGTCGCGCTGGCTGGCATGAGTTAGGGTTCCCAGCAACTTGCCGACTGTGAGAGGCACGATGAACCCGGACGTGCTTCCCAGCGAACTGATAACTCCAACTGATACGCCCATGAGCGAGGGCCCAAGCTCTTCTGCTTCTCCCGCAACGGTAAAAATCAAGGGATTGATCGTCCCGAAACAAAAGCCCAACAAGAACGCAACGCTTGCGGCGCCCGCAGATGATGGCCACACCGCGAGCGCCACGAACAGAGCCGAGGCTGTAGCCGAAAAGAACAGCAGAAAAGGCCTGCGCTTCCCCACGCGATCTGACAACGCCGGCATGCTGGTCGAGGCCAGTGTGTACCCGACCATAGTCAGCGCAAGGATCAACCCTCCGTACCGCTCTGGTATTTGCCTGAAGCGAACCAGAAAAGGGAACCCGAACGTGAACCAGGCGGTGAAGCCGGCAGCGTAGCAGAAGAACATCATTGTGAGAATCC
>DASYTX010000289.1:0-10190 GCA_036001865.1 Terriglobales bacterium | reverse complement strand
GTGAAGGTAAGCAACCGCTTGGTTCCATCGGGCTCGGTAAGCGTGTAGTTATTGTTGCTCGAGCTGTACTCCAGGTATCCAAAGCCGAAGCGGAAGCCATAGCTCGGGAAGTCCCGGTCGGCATTGAGGGTCACCGTTAAGGCTGTCTTGTCGATCGTCCAGACGCGGCTGTTGTAATAAAGCGTTAGGTCGAGATCGAGGCCGTTACGTCCAGGCAGATGAAGAATCGGAATTGCATAGTTATAGCTCTCGCTGCCTGGAATCTCCTTGGCGCGAAGCGCCGCTGAAGCCATTTTGGCCGCGGGCTGGGCGGTCACGCTGTTGCTGCCGCGAACGTTGTAGGTCTTTGTGCGGGCCTGGACGGTGTTGTTGTAACCTCCGCCCCCAGGATTGGGTTCGCAAGTCACATCGCAAATGGGCTGGACCTGGGCTGGAGCAAGGGCTGAGAAGAGCAAGACGAGAATGCTGGCGCACGCGATGCGGCCCATGGGGAGCCCTCCGCAGGGTGGAAGTTGTGTGTGCCTTTTGTGCGGCGCGGAAGCTACCCGAAGACGCTCCCGCTGTAAAGCCCAACGTTCGGTTGTTCCGTAAATGGGAATATTTGCCGCCGGAACGGGTTTTTGACCGGTTTTTGCCGGAAATTGTCAGACAGCAGAACCCCGCGTTTGTTCTGAAATCAGAACAGCCGTCCGCGCACTGCGGCACACCTCTCGCTAGCGCGGCGTCTCGCTGGCTGGTTGGGGAATTTTGTCGGCCAGGTCAGGCCATTGAACACCGCCGCCCAAGCGATTACCATGATGTGTTTGCTCCGAAGCCTATGCCGCAGAATTACATCCCCATCTTCATTTTCATGGGCATCGTGGCCGTCATCGTGCCGGCCACGCTGCTGGTGGCGAAGCTGGTGCGGCCGGAGAACCCGCACACGACCAAGCTGATGCCCTACGAGTGTGGCGTGGACCCAGTCGGCGGTTCCCGGCAGCGCTACACCGTGCGCTTTTACATTGTTGCCATCCTGTTTGTCGTCTTCGACGTGGAGACCATCTTCCTGTTCCCCTGGGCGGTGCAGTACAAGGCGCTGGGCCTGTTTGGGCTGATCGAGATGCTGATCTTCCTCGGCATCCTGATCGTGGGCTACATCTGGATCTGGAAGAAAGGCGCCCTCGAGTGGGTCTAGGACAGGACTTCGCCGAGGCGAACTGCACGCGCCCGATGTCTCGCCACGGTGGAGCGCGCTTCATGATTTCCAATGGAAGCAGCGATAGCCGCCACGTTTGACACTGCCTGGTCGCACTGTTACAAAGAACAGTTTCCCGTTCCTTCTCCGAACTCGCATGATCGGCTGCTGAAACGATGACCGACGAACCCAAGGGCAACCAGGAAAAGCCAGCGCAGTCAGAGGCGAAACAGCCGCCCAAGGTCGGCGAAGGATCCGGTCAGGATGCATTGTCCAGCGGCGCTCAACAGCCGCCCACCGAGAAAGTCACCGCGGAAAGCCAAGGCATCGCTCCCGGCAAGGCCAGCGATGCGATTGAGGGCAAAGATCTCGCCGCAGTCAAACCGGAGCAGCCGGAGAAGATCACCGAGAAGCACGGCCTCGCCCCAGACACGCCCCAGGCCGGTGCGCAACCTCCGGGTGCAGGCATGCCGGCCACTGGCACTCCTCCAACCGGCGCGCCGCGCACGGACGTTCCTACTGCGGCGCCGAAACCTCCGGCCGCGGCTCCACCCGCTACTGAAAAGCCAGCCGCGCCGGTCAAGCCTGCCGGTCCGACGCCGCAGCCCTGGGCGTCGGAGATGGTCACTCGCTTCCAGCGGCAGTTCGGCTCGGGCATTCAGCCGCTCACTTATCTCGGCCAGAACTACATGATCGTGGACCGCTCCGTGGTTTCCGAGGTCCTGCAGCTCATGCGCGACGAGGAGCGCTTCGACTACTGCGTCGACGTCACCGCAGTCCACTACCCGCAGCGGGAAAAGCAGTTCGACGTGCTGTGGGTCCTCTACTCTTTCCCACGCAACGAGCGCGTGCGCATCAAGACCATGATCGCCGACGGCGAATCGGTGCCCAGTGCCGTGCCCATCTGGCCCACGGCCAACTGGCTGGAGCGTGAGTGCTACGACATGTTCGGCATCCGGTTCGACGGACACCCCGACCTGCGCCGCATCCTGCTGCCCGACGGCTGGAAAGGGTTCCCGCTGCGCAAGGACTACGGCATCATCCAGCAGGACCAGGAGTGGGTGCAGATCAACCTGGGAATCGAGAGCGGTCAGTAGATGGCAGAGATCCTCAAGAGCGAGCAGAACCCGCTGGCGCTGGAACACCTGGAGCGCGGGGCCACTGCCGACGGCACCCATCTGGATGCCAGTGAACTGATCCTCAACATGGGCCCGCAGCATCCCTCCACGCATGGCGTGCTGCGCGTCATCCTGAAGCTGGACGGCGAGAAGGTGCTGGGCACCGAGTGCGTCATCGGCTATCTCCATCGGGGCGTGGAGAAGATCGGCGAGAACCGCACGTATGCCATGTTCAATCCCTACGTGGACCGCATGGACTACGTGGCTGCGGTCTCAAATGGCCTGGGCTATTGCGAAGCGGTGGAGAAGCTGCTCGCGGTGGAGGCGCCGCCACGCGCCAACTATATCCGCGTCATTCTGACCGAGCTGAATCGCATGGCCAGCCATATGCTCTGGCTGGGCACGCACGCCCTCGATATCGGCGCCATCACCCCGCTCTTCTATACCTTTCGCGACCGCGAAGAGATTTTGAAGATCTTCGAGAAGTATTGCGGCGCCCGCCTCACCACGCATGCCTTCCGCATCGGCGGCTGCCTCTACGAGACCTACGAGGGCTTCGAGCAGGACGTCAAGCGCTTCTGCAGCCACGTCGATCCGAAGATCGATGAGTACGAGGAGTTGCTTACCACCAACCGCATCTGGGTGGAACGCACCAAGAATGTCGGCGTGCTCGCCGCCCAGGACTGCATCGCTCTGGGCGTCACCGGCCCGGTGCTGCGCGCCAGCGGTGTGAAGTGGGACCTGCGCAAGGCTCAGCCCTACGCCGCCTACAAGAATTTCGAGTTCGACATTCCCACCGGCCAGAATGGCGATACCTACGACCGATACCTGGTGCGCATTGCTGAGATGCGGCAGTCGCTGCGCATCATCCGCCAAGCCGTTGACAGCATCCCCGAAGGTCCCATCATGGCCAAAATCCCCAAGGTGCTGAAGCCGCCGGTGGGCGAGATCTACCATTCCATCGAGGCGCCCAAGGGTGAGCTTGGTTACTTCATTGTCAGCGATGGATCCACGCAGCCTTATCGCGTCCGCGTGCGTCCGCCCTCGTTCGTCAACCTTCAGGCGCTGAGCAAGATGGTGGAAGGCCAACTGGTCGCCGACGTGGTCGCCGTCATCGGCACCCTGGACATCGTGCTGGGCGAGGTAGATCGCTAGTGCAAGAGTTTCTTTCCTATCTCGATTCCAGCCTCACTCCCGGCGAGGCGGGCGCGTTCGCCTGGGTGGTGATCTATATCCTGGCTATCTTCCTTGCCGTCTCGCTCGCTGTTGTCGCGATGAACTGGCTGGAGCGCAAGATTCTCGCGCACATGCAGGTGCGGCTGGGCCCGATGCGCGTCGGCCCCCACGGACTGCTGCAGCCTATCGCTGACGCCATCAAGCTGCTCATAAAAGAAGACATCATTCCCTCCGGAGCGGACAAAGTTGTTTTCTGGCTCGCTCCGATAGTGATCGTGATTACCGCCTTCACCACCTACATCGTTATCCCCTTCGGCCCCACCAAGGCGGTCACCGACATGAACATCGGCCTGCTGTTCATGCTAGGCGTAGCGTCGTTGGGCACGCTCGGCATCATCATGGCCGGTTGGGCGTCAAACTCGCACTACCCGCTGCTGGGCTCGCTGCGCTCAGCGGCGCAGTTGGTTTCCTACGAAATAGCCATGGGAATGGCGGTGGTCTCGGCTGTGCTGATGACCAGCTTGCATACCGGCACGGGCACGCTCAGCATGATCGACATCGTGCGCGCTCAGGAAGCACAGCAGGTCTGGTTCGCGTTCAAATTCTTCCCCTTGGGCTTGCTGGCGTTCTTCATCTTTGCCGTCGCCATGGTCGCCGAGACCAACCGCGCTCCCTTCGACCTGCCCGAGGCTGAATCTGAGCTCACCGCTGGCTTCCACACCGAGTACAGCGGTTTCCGCTGGTCGCTGTTTTTCCTGGCGGAGTACGCGGCCATGATCGCCGTCTCTTCCATCGCCGTCACGCTGTGGCTCGGCGGATGGATGCGGCCTTTCCCGCACGCGCTCAGCGGTCCGCTGTGGGACACTGCCTTTTCTTTCTTCCCGGCGCTGACCTTCTTGTTCCTCGCAGGACTCGCGGCGCGCGCCACCGTGCGTATGCCTAAGCATCCCGCGTTCCGCATCCAGACCATCGGGCTGGCCGGCTTCGGAGCGGTGCTGGGTCTGATCGGGCTGGTGCTGCTGCTGCCGCCGGTGCGCGCCCGCGTACAGGACGTTTACTGGTTCACCGCCAAGGTCGCGGTCTTTATGTATCTCTACATCTGGTACCGCGGCACCTTCCCGCGCTATCGCTTCGACCAGCTAATGAAGATCGGATGGAAGTTCATGATCCCGACCGGCATCGCCGTGCTCATCCTCACGGCTGCGGTAGGCTTAATCGTATGAACCCTGTGGCCACAGAGTTCTTCTTCTACGGGCTTTCGGCCGTAGCCATCATCAGCGGCATTCTGGTGATCACCCGGCGAAACCCGGTGCACTCCGCCATTGCGCTCATCTTTACTCTGCTCTCGCTCGCCGGACTCTATCTTATGCTCTACGCGCCGTTCGTTGCCGGCGTGCAGATCATTCTTTACGTCGGCGGCATCATGGTGCTGTTCCTGTTCGTCATCATGCTGGTGAACATCGAGCAGGCGCAGCGCGTGGAGCAGTTCAACAAGCAGTGGCATGTAGGCGTTGCCGCGACCCTAGCCCTAGGCGCGTTATTGGTCTACGTGTACCTGAAAGGACAATCGGTATTTCCTCACCGGCCGCTGCTCTTCTCCGAGGAGCAGAACACGCAGCAGGTGGGCAAGATGCTCTACGTGGACTACCTGCTGCCCTTTGAGATCGCCTCGGTGTTGCTGCTGGTGGCGATTGTGGGGGCGGTGGTGATGGCAAAGAAGAGAATCTAGATATCGCCGAGATCACCGTGATCGGGGGATCGCCGGGATTGAGAGCTAGAGGCTAGGAGCTAGTAGCTAGAACATGGAAGTCACTACCCTCCACTACCTTGTTGTGGCCGCGGCGCTGTTCATCATCGGCACCATCGGTGTGCTCACGCGCCGCAATGTGGTGATCATTCTGATGTCCATTGAGCTCATCCTGAACGCCGTCAACCTCAACCTGGTGGCGTTCTCGCGCCTCTACGGCCTGCAAGGGCAGGTGTTTTCCATCTTTGTCATTACCGACGCCGCCGCCGAGGCTGCTGTCGGCCTGGGCATCCTGATCGCCTTCTTCCGTAACAAGGAGACCATCAACGCCGACGAAATCGACCTGTTGAAGTGGTGAGAAGGAGCTACGGCTAAGAGCCAATAGCCAAAAGCGATGTTCTTCTTAGAACACATCTACCTCATCCCGCTCTTCCCGATCATCGGCGCGGTCCTGATGTTCTTCTTTGGCCGCAAGCTGTCGAAGCCTGCGGTGAGCTTCATCTGTGTGGGCGCCACGGTGGTGGCGTTCGCGTTCGCCTGCGGCGCGGTTTGGCAGTTCTACGGCTACACCAACGCTCACAACGGCGCGCCCTGGGAGAAGGTCGTCTACACGTGGCTCGGCGCTGACACTCCGACTTTCGGGATCGCTACTCAGAGCGGCAACTTCGCCGAGTTCAAGGCCGAGGCCGGCTTCCTCCTCGATCCCCTTTCCAGCATCTGGCTGTTGTTCGTCACCGGCGTCGGCATGCTGATCCACATCTACTCGATCGGCTACATGGGACACGAAAGCGGCTACTACCGCTTCTTCGGCTACATGAACCTCTTCATGTTCTCCATGTTGACACTCGTCCTGGGCAACAACTACGCCATGATGTTCGTCGGCTGGGAAGGCGTGGGCCTCTGTTCTTATCTGCTGATCGGTTTTTACTTCCACCGCAAGTCCGCCTCGGATGCCGCCAACAAGGCATTCATCGTGAACCGAATCGGCGACGCCGGTTTCCTGCTCGGCATGTTCACCATCGCCTGGTATCTGGGTACAGTGCGCTACACCACCGTGAACGAGCTGGCGCGCAGCGGCACCTTTGCGGTCGGCGATCCCATCATCACCATGGCCACGCTGCTGCTATTCGTGGGCGCG
Source organism: Terriglobales bacterium (assembly GCA_036001865.1). GTDB lineage: Bacteria > Acidobacteriota > Terriglobia > Terriglobales > Acidobacteriaceae > DASYTX01. Next base: position 3,837 of record DASYTX010000289.1, on the reverse strand, counting down.
TGCGGCAAGTCGGCACAGATTCCCCTCTACGTCTGGCTGCCCGACGCCATGGAGGGTCCCACGCCAGTCTCCGCACTGATCCACGCTGCCACCATGGTGACCGCCGGCGTGTACATGGTCGCGCGCTCGAATGCACTGTTCGTACTGGCACCTGACTCCATGAAGGCCGTTGCCATAATCGGCGCGGTGACCGCCATCTTTGCCGCGAGCATCGGGCTGGTGCAGAACGACATCAAGCGCGTGCTCGCCTACTCCACCGTCTCCCAACTGGGCTACATGTTTTTGGCGCTGGGCGTGGGCGCGTTCGCCGCTGGCGTCTTCCACGTCTTCACTCATGCCTTTTTCAAGGCGCTCTTGTTCCTGGGAGCGGGCTCGGTGATCCATGCTCTCTCCGGCGAGCAAGACCTGCGCAACATGGGCGCGCTGTGGAACCGCATCCCGACCACCGCCCGCACCATGCTGATCGCAACGCTGGCCATCGCCGGCGTGCCCGGCCTCGCCGGTTTCTTCTCGAAAGATGAAATTCTCTGGCAGACGTGGTCGTCGCAGGGCGGCGCGTACCGCATCCTGTGGGGGCTGGCCTTCGTCACCGCCATCATGACGGCGTTCTACATGTTCCGCCTCATGTACCTGACTTTCGCCGGGCAGCCGCGGATGAGCCATGAGGTCGAGCACCACATCCACGAGTCGCCGAAGTCCATGACCGTGCCGCTCATCGTGCTGGCCTTCTTCTCTATTTTTGCCGGCTACCTGGGCTTCCCGCGCTCGCTCGGCGGTGAGAACCGTTTTGAAGAATTTCTCAAGCCGGTATTCGCGCCCACGGCGCACGAGCTTCAGGCCGCCGGTCACGGCGAGCAGGTTGCGGCCGGCAAGGAAGAAGTCGCGCACCACGATCCCACCGAGTACGCGCTGATGTTCGCTTCCGTGGTTGCGGCGGCCTTTGGATGGTGGTTCGCGAAACGGAATTACAGCAAGGCCGACCGAGGTTTCGTCGAGCCCATCGCCAAGGCGCCGCCGGTCTACCAGGTGCTTTACAACAAGTGGTACGTGGATGAGGCCTACGACTATCTCTTCACCGGGCGCCGCAAGCTCGGTCCGGTGCGCCTGGGAGCGATGGGCCTGGGTGAGGCCACGTGGAAGTTCGACGCCAACGTCATCGACGGCGGCGTCAACGGCGCGGGCTGGATGACTCGCTTCTCCAGCACGCTGTCCATGTGGTGGGACAAGTGGATCATCGACGGCCTGCTGGTCAACGGCATCGGAATCCTCACGCGCCTTGCGTCCTATCCTGTCCGCCTGGTGCAGTGGGGATTGGTGCAGTGGTACGCCTTTGTGATGGTCATCGGGCTACTGGGATTTGCGCTGTATTACGTCTTCCGTTGATTGTTTCGGAGATGTTGGTGGGTGGTCGGGCGAAGAATTTAAGGATTGTCATGCTGAGCGAAGCGAAACATCCCTGCAGTCATATCCGACAGTAGGGGTCCTTCGCTTCGCTCAGGACGACAGCAGCTATTGGTTAAAGCGAAGAGCTAGTGGCTAAGAGCTAGCAGCTATCATGCAAAACCACATCCTCTCCATCATTCTCTTCACGCCGATGGTCGGCGCGCTCCTGCTCCTGTTTGTTCCCAAGGAGAGCAAGAACGCCATCCGCTGGCTCGCCAACATTTTCGCGCTGCTGGGCTTCCTGGTCTCGGTGCCGCTGGTTCCCTGGTTCTGGGCGGTGAAGGACCAGCCGGGCTTCCTCTTCAAAGAAGGCTCACTGAATAACTGGATCCCATCCATCGGCGCAAGCTACCTGATCGGCATCGACGGCATTTCCTTTCTGCTGATCATGCTGACCACCCTGCTGGGATGGATCTCCATCCTCTCTTCCTGGGACGCCATCCAGGAGCGCGTGAAGGAATACTACATTTGGTTCCTGGTGCTGCAGACCGGCATGCTCGGCGTCTTCATGGCGCTGGACTTCTTCATCTTCTACGTCTTCTGGGAAGTCATGTTGGTGCCGATGTATCTGCTGATCGGCATCTGGGGCGGCCCGCGCAAGCTTTACGCCGCTATCAAGTTCTTCCTCTACACCCTGGTGGGCTCGGTGCTGCTCCTGCTCGGCATCCTCTATCTTTACTTCAATCACTTCCGTGTGACTGGCGTCTACACCTTCTCCATTGAAGCGCTCTATCAGACCGCGCCCCAGATCACCGGCACCGCGGCACTGGTCCTGTTCCTGGCGTTCTTCGTCGGCTTTGCCATCAAGGTGCCGATGTTTCCCTTCCATACCTGGCTCCCCGACGCCCACGTGGAAGCGCCCACGGCGGGTTCGGTGATTCTGGCCGGCGTGCTGCTGAAGATGGGGACGTACGGCCTCATCCGCTTCTCGTTGCCGCTTTTCCCTAGCGTCGCCATGAATTCCAAGGTGCGCTTCTGGATGGTGGTGCTGTCGATCATCGGCATCGTGTACGGCGGGCTGGTGTCGCTGATGCAGAAGGACATGAAGAAGCTGGTGGCATACTCCTCGGTCAGCCACCTCGGCTTCTGCACCCTAGGCATCTTTGCCCTCACCCCGCTGGGACTCAGCGGCTCCATCCTGCAGCAGGTCAATCACGGGATCTCTACGGGAGCGCTGTTCTTGATCGTCGGCGTGCTTTATGAACGCCGCCACAGCCGCGAGATCGCCGAGTACGGCGGCATCTCCAACGTGATGCCCTGGTATGCCACCATCACCCTGATCATGTTTCTTTCATCCATGGGACTGCCGCTGCTGAACGGCTTCATCGGGGAATTCACCATCCTGCAAGGCGTCTACACGGAGAACAGGGCCTGGGCGGCGTGGGCGGTCAGCGGCATCGTGCTCGCCGCCGCCTACCTGCTGTGGCTGTACCAGCGAGTGTTCTTCGGGCCAATCACCAACCCCAAGAACGAGAAGCTGCACGACCTCACCCCCCGTGAGGTGCTGTACTTTGCGCCACTCGTAATCCTGGCTTTCTGGATTGGCATCTACCCCAAGCCGTTCTTCCGAATCCTGGACCGTCCGGTGACGCAACTCGTGCGCACCGTGCGACCGGACTATCCGCTCCCGCAGCGCGAGAGGCCGGTTGAGGCCTCTTCTCCGCAGCGGCAAGACACGGTTCCAGCCGCGTCTGAAGCTGCAAGCGTGAAGCCAAGGGAAACGCAGTGATTGACATCTCCCAATTCTTCACCGCGTTCGATTACACCCTCGCGCTGCCCATGGTGCTAGTGACCCTGTTCGGCCTGGGCATCCTGCTCATCGACCTCATGCTCCCAGCGGAATGGAAGCGGCTCAATGCCATCACCGCGCTCACTGGCATTGCCTTCGCCGCTGCCGGCCTGCTCTTCCGCGTCCATCTACCGTACCGCGCCGCCGAGGCTGCCCATATTCCGCTCGACCGCTTTGTCCGCGGCTTCGGCGGCTCGATGGCCATGGACCCCTTCGCCATCTACTTCTTCTATCTTTTCCTCGCCGCCGCCGCTATCACCATCCTGATGTCAGTGCGTTATCTTGAAATCGAGCGCGAGCATCACGGCGAGTTCTACGCGCTCATTCTGTTTTCGGTTGTCGGCATGATGGGTATGGCCTGCGGCACCGACATCGTGCTGCTCTTCATCAGCCTGGAAACCATGGCCATCTCCACCTACGTGCTCGTCGGATTCCTGCGTTCCGACCGGCGATCGAATGAAGCCTCGCTTAAGTACCTGCTGCTGGGCGCGTTCTCCTCCGGCATCTTCGCCTACGGCCTTTCGCTGCTCTACGGATTGACTGGCAGCACCCGGCTGCAGCCCATTGCGGCACGCTTGCAGGAGCACCTGGCAGCGAATCCTGCA
>DASYTX010000288.1:0-4357 GCA_036001865.1 Terriglobales bacterium | reverse complement strand
GACGACAAGCAGACGAAACCCAGCGCCATCCTTGCACGCATCTCCTGGGCCAAGAACCACATGCTCGACCCGCAGGAGGTCTACCTCAATTCCAACGATCCCCGGTCCGAGCGCGTGGCCCATGTTTACGAGATCTACCGCCAGGAGCTGCGCAAGGCCAACGCCCTGGATTTCGACGACCTGCTGCTCGAGACCGTGCGCCTGCTGCGCAGCGCCAGCGAAGTCCGCGAACGCTACAACCGCCGCTTCGAATACCTTTTGGTGGACGAGTACCAGGACACCAACCGCCCGCAGTACGAACTCATGCAGCTGCTGGCTGGCACGCGCCACAACGTCTGTGCCGTGGGCGACGAAGACCAGTCCATCTACTCCTGGCGCGGCGCTGACATCCGCAACATCCTGGAATTCGAGCAGGATTTTCCTGAAGCAAAGGTCATCCGCCTGGAGCAGAACTATCGCTCGACGCAAAATATCCTGCAGGCGGCTTCGGCGGTGGTGGCCCACAACGTAAAACGGAAGGGCAAGAACCTGTGGACTGCGCGCCAGGGCGGAGGCAAGCTCGGCTGTTACGAAGCGCCGGACGGCGAGAATGAAGCCCTGTTCGTTGCCGACATGATCTCGAGCTACGTGCGCGCCGCGGCCGAGCGCGGCGACGACCCGCGCGCCGCCATTCTCTACCGCACCAACTCGCAGTCGCGGCTGTTCGAGGAAGGCCTGCGCCGCTACCAGCTCAAGTATCACGTGGTCGGCGGCTTTTCCTTCTATGACCGGGCGGAGATCAAGGACATGATCTCCTACCTCAAGGCGCTGCATAATCCTGACGACTCCATCGCCTTGCTGCGCATCATCAACACTCCGGCGCGCGGCATCGGCAAGGCGACCGTGGAGATGCTGGAGCGACTGGCGCTCGAGACCGGTTTGTCGTTGTGGTCGGCGCTCGGCGAGTCCATCGAGCGCCAGCTGCTGTCCGCCAGGGCCATCGCCGCCCTGCGCAGCTTCAAGGAACTGATGGATGACGCACGGGCCATGCTCGCCGGAACATTCGTGCAAAAGCTCACGTCCGAGGTTTCGACTGAAGGCGAAACGGCCGACGACCGGCCGCCGACGACCGACGACGAGAGTACAGCCGCTCCCGGCTTTCGCGCGCCCGGTGGCCCGGCGAGCGTCCCCGAAGTTCTGAAGTTTCTGATCGACCGCACCGGCTACATCCGGCAACTGGAAGAGGAAGGCACACCGGATGCCTTTGCCCGTATCGAGAACCTGCGCGAACTGGTCAACGCCGCCATGGACTCCCGCGACCGCGGCGAGGGCCTGGGCGAATTTCTCGACCATGCCGCGCTGGTCAGTGAGGTCGACACCTACGACGAGCGCGCCCAGATCAGCCTCATGACCCTGCATTCCGCCAAAGGCCTGGAGTTTCCGCTGGTCTTCCTGGTTGGCCTGGAAGAAGGACTCTTTCCGCACTCGCGCACGCTCCTCAATCCTGACGAACTCGAGGAAGAACGCCGGCTGTGCTACGTGGGGATGACGCGGGCCATGGATCAACTGGTGATCACCCGTGCCCGTTACCGCCGCCGCTACGGCACCGACCTGCCCGAGGCGACGGTGGCCTCGCGCTTCCTGGAGGAAATCCCGGCCCCGCTACTCGAGGACATGGGCTCGCCCCGATCGGCCCAGCAGCGCGATGAGCACGAGTATGGGCACGCTGTTCCTGACGAAGACTTCGATCAGCGTCCTCCGTCGCAACGCGCGCGACGAATGGCCTACTCCGGACCGGCCTACAACTCGATTGAAAACATCGCCGAGTTCTTTGCCTCGCGCGGCAAGAAGTTCACCCGCCCAGGCCTCAAGGTTCCCCAGCATCAGGGTGCGCGCGGCTTCCGTCCCGGCATGAAGGTCCGCCACCCCAAGTACGGCGAGGGCACGGTGTACAACCGCGAGGGCGAAGGAGACGACGCGAAGATTACGGTACAATTCTCGGGCTTTGGGCTGAAGAAGCTGGTGGAGAAGTTTGCTCAGCTCGAGCCGTTGTAGTTTTACCGCCGAGGACGCAGAGAGCAAAGATACATTTCGTTTCTTGCCAAGGTGGATGTCGATGCTCGAGGGCAAACCCGGGCAGGAACGGGAAACCAGCAAGCCCCGGGAGGGGCGGTGCTTATTTAGCCCAGCACGGAAGTGCTGGGATTAGAAGCCATAAGAATCGAGTCCCGGAGGGACGAGCCTAGCCATCATGGCCAATACCAAAAACCTTTCTCGTGAAGAACGTAAGCGCGCCAAGCGCGAGATGCGCAAGAAGCGCGGACTCGAGCGTCCCAGGAAGAAACGCGAATTCCCGCGCGGTTCGCGCAAGAAGAAGATCAGGCGGATGGCGCGCGGCACCGGCAAACGGTAGAGAAAGCAGTTGCCAGTGGTCAGCTGCCAGTTGCCAGTTGCTGTAGCAGGTCGGCGGCCAAATCTGACCACTAACCACTGGCCACTGACCACTGCTTATGGCTAGCCAGTTTTTCGCTACCAAGTCCATCGACAAGCTGCTCGCGGAAGCCGAGGCGCCGGAGCACCGGCTGAAGAAGACTCTTGGGCCGTGGTCGCTCACCGCGCTGGGCATCGGCGCAGTGATCGGCTCGGGCATCTTCACTGTGGTCGGCACCGCCATAGCCGGCCAGCGCTTCGAGGTCTCGCGCATCATCTACGCGCCTCTGGCCGACTACCTCATCCACCGCTCCCCCACCTTCGGCCGCCCAGGCGCGGGCCCGGCCATCGCGCTGTCCTTCCTCCTGGTGGCGGTGGTGTGTGCTTTTGCGGCGTTGTGCTACGCCGAGCTGGCCTCAATGATCCCCATCGCCGGCAGCGCTTACACCTACACCTACGCCAGCATGGGCGAGCTGATCGCTTGGATCATCGGCTGGGACTTGATTCTGGAATACGCCGTCAGCAACGTGGCCGTGGGCATCGGATTCTCCGAGCACCTGGTGAACTTGGCCGACTGGTTCGGCCTCCATTTCTCACCGCGCTGGGTCTACCCGGCCTACTTGCCCTCCGGCAACGACTACTTCGCTCCGGGCTTTCATTTCGGTTTCAACCTGCCCGCCTTCCTGGTGGTGATGGTCCTGACCGTCATCCTGGTGCGCGGCATCCGCGAATCAGCCGAGACGAATACCGTGATGGTGATCCTGAAGATCGCCGCCATCCTGGTGTTCGTCGGATTCGCTGCACAGTATGTGAACCCGAAAAATTACACGCCCTTCATGCCCAACGGATGGTCTGGCGTGCTCACCGGCGGCGCCATCATTTTTTTTACCTACATCGGCTTCGACTCGGTCTCCACTGCCGCCGAAGAGGCAAAGAATCCTCGGCGCGACCTTCCCATCGGCATCATTGCGACGCTGGTGATCTGCACGGTGCTCTACATTGCCGTGGTGGTCGTGCTCACCGGCATTGCGCCCTGGGAGAGGCTGGGTAACGCCGCCCCGGTAGTCAACGAGTTGCGGCGCCTGAACCTGCCCTGGGTGCGCATCGCCGTGCTGTTCGGCGCCATGATGGGCATGGTCTCTTCGCTGCTCGTCTTTCAACTCGGACAGGCGCGGGTGTGGTTCGCCATGTCACGCGACGGCCTGCTGCCCAAAGCGTTCAGCCGCGTGCATCCGCGCTTCCGCACGCCCCACGTCGCCACCTGGATCGCCGGGTTTGCCGTCGGCATCCCCGCAGGCTTTGTGGATATTGGCACCGCCGCTGACCTGTCCAACATCGGCACGCTGTTCGCCTTCGCGCTCGTCGCCGGAGGTGTGCTGCTCCTACGCTACAAGGAGCCTGACCGTCCCCGCGGCTTCCGCGCCCCCGGCGGTGCGCTGGCGCCTGTCATCACCGTGTTGACCTGCCTGTTGCTAATGGCCGGATTGCCCATCATCAATTGGATCCGCTTCTTCGTCTGGCTGCTGATCGGGCTCACGGTCTATTTCCTTTACAGCCGCCACCGCAGCGAGTTCGCGGGGAATTGAGTGATTGACGATTCATTCGTTGACCAATGAAAATCCCAGCGACTTCTCCATTCGTCAATGAATCAATCGCTGCACATTTCGCCGTTCATTCTGTCGCTTCCTAAGGCTGAGCTGCACCTCCACCTCGAAGGCTCCATTGAGCCCGCGACATTGGTTGAAATCAGCCGTCGGCACGGCGGCACGCTCTCCACGGACGATGCCGAGCGGCTATACCAGTACGCGGATTTCACGGGCTTCCTGCAGGCCTTCAAGACAGTCACCGAGCTGTTGCGCACGCCAGAGGACTACGAACTCATCACCTACCATCTGGTGGAGCGGCTGCGGGCGGAGAACGTGCTGCATGCTGAGGTCTATGTTTCCGT
>DASYTX010000287.1:0-3024 GCA_036001865.1 Terriglobales bacterium | reverse complement strand
CGGGACCTTTGAGGCCGGCACCGGGCTGTACCCACGTCCCGGCGACCTGTGCGCCTTCGTCTACGTCTTCGACCGCAACCAGCAGTTGCTGGAGTGCTGCGGCTGCGTGATCACCCCCAACGGTCTGCGCGAGTTCGACATTAACAATGACTTGACCGATAACTCGCTCACCGGCGGCACCATCGAGGAAGGCGTAATCAAGGTCGTTTCCCATCCCAAGAACGGGCCTGCGCCCAAGGTTCGCGGGATCTTCGACGATCTGGACTGCAACCCGGCCAGCATCACCAACCCGCAGGCCACGCTGCGCTCCTGGGGTATTCATCTCAATGATGATGCCGAGGAGCAGAACGAAGTCGCCGCGACTGAGACGGAGTCCCTGGAGGCCCCGCTCAGCCAGAGCGAGCTGCGCCGTCTGCAGGGTCGTTGCCGCTTCATCATCACCAACGCCAGTGGCTCCGGCCTGTGCAGCTGCGGCGAGGGTGGTATTGATCCGTAGTTGATGGCTTGGTGCAGGCAATCAAGGATTGCATGCATTCTGGGCCCATTAGCCGCCAGGCGCCGGCCCCAAAAAGCCGGCGCTTGGCGCAGTTTCTAAAAATCAATTCCGAGGGAGAATCAATGTCGTTTTCGCGCAAGCTGCTTCTTGCGGCCTTCCTTACCCTACTAGTCATCACCTTCACCATCCAGTTCTGTATTGCCGAAGAAAACCGTACCGAAGTAATAGCTGAGATTAACGGCGTCCAATTGACGCGTGCTGATCTGGCCAACCTTGAGGATCCCCAGACGGTCGCCGAAATCCTCGACTCTGGCTTCAATTATTACCTGACTCAGCGCAAGGCGCTGGATGTGGTGATTGAGCAGCGCCTGCTGTCCGAGGAGGCAAAGCGCCAGAACCTCACCGTTGATCAGCTACTGGCCAAGGTTAGCCAGGGCATAGTCGAGCCCACCGAGCAGGAACTCCGGATCGTTTACGAGTTCTCCGGATCGAAAGATTCTTTTGAAGCAACGCGCGAGAAAATCACTGCCCAGATGCGCCGGCTCCGCCAGCTGAAGGCCCGGTCTGAATTTATCGAAGGCCTGCGCGCCAAGGCCACGATTACCGTCCTGCTTTCGCCGCCGGTGGTCGAGGTGGCGCTGGGAGACGCGCCGGTGCGCGGTTCCAAGAACGCAACCGTCACTCTGATCGAGTTTGCCGATTACGAGTGCCCCTACTGCCAGCAGACCCACCCCGCCATCAAGCGGTTAGTCGAAGAGTTCGGCGACAAGGTGGCTATCGCCTACAAGGACTTTCCCTTGCCGAACCACCCCAACGCGCGCAAAGCAGCGGAGGCCTCGCGTTGCGCTCGGGAACAGGGCAAGTACTGGGAGTATCACGACCGGCTGTTTGAAACAAAAAAGTACACCACGGAGGACCTCAAGCAGCACGCTCGCGCTCTCAATCTGGACGCCCCGCAATTTGACCAGTGCCTGGCATCGGGACGCCACGTTGCCGCCATCAAGAGCGACTTCGAGCAGGGCAGAAAGTTGGGCATCAGCGGCACGCCCAGTTTCTTCGTGAACGGACGCTTCTTCGCTGGCGCCGTGACCTACGACATGCTGCGTGAGGTGCTGGTGCAGCAGCTTGCGGCGGCCTCGGCCGGCAGCGAGCCTGCCAAGCCCCGCACCGCCGCCAACGCCAGCTATCAGCCTGACAAGACCGCACAGTAGGGACGTGCGGTGAGTCGGGAAGCCATCATGGCAGTGTGCTCAGCCGTAGCCGCATTCGGGCAGCACGATATGGGTGGGTGCTGCCCGCAATGCGCGATTGTGGGTAATCACGGATGTCCAGCATAAATACCAACAGCCCAACGCAAGCAGTGCGCGTCCTCGTCGCCGACAGCACAAAAATGAGTACGCAGCTGCTGGCCGACGCTCTCCGACGCGATCACCGCTTCTGCATCTGTGGCGCAGCCGAGTCCGCCGCTGATGTGGTGGTCGCCGTCACCCGCGAGCGGCCTCATGTGGTCCTGACCAGCGACGGCATAGCCGGCGAGTCGGGATCAGGGTTTCTCGTGGCTCAACAAATGCGCGCGTCACACCCTGACGTGCGCACCGTTCTCATGCTCGACTCCTCCAGTCGCGAACTCGTCGTGGAGGCCTTCCGCGCCGGCGCCAACGGCGTTTTCTGTCGCGCTTCCTCTCTGAAGGAGCTGTCCAAGTGCATTCTCGCCGTTCATGCTGGCCAGGTCTGGGCCAACACCCAGGAACTAGGCTTCCTGCTGGAAGCCCTGGCAGATTCGGTCTCCCCCGCCGTCACCGACGCTAACGGCACTCCATTGCTCTCCGCGCGCGAGCAGGACGTGGTACGCCTGCTTTGCGAAGGCCTCACCAATCGTCAGATCGCCGCCCGGCTTGAGTTGAGCGAGAACACGGTAAAAAACTACGTCTTCCGCATCTTCGACAAACTGGGCGTCTCTAGCCGGGTGGAGGTGCTGTTCTACGTCCTGAGTCAGCGTACCAGTTCGCAGCTCCACTCGACGGCGGGCGTTGCGGCGGGTCCCGCGGCCTCGGCAGGCACCTGGTTTGGGTCCTGTTTGGACGCTGCCCAGCGAGGCAACGAGACTGCTCAGCTCGAGTTAGGGCGCATGTTCAGTGAGGGCCATGGGATACCTAAGGACAATGTCACGGCTTACATGTGGTTCCTGCTGGCCGAGTTCTCCGGGTCCGAGACCAGCGACCATGGCAAGACTGGCAGGAAGAAAGTTGCCCCCTCACTGCGTCGGGAACAGATCACGGAGGCGGAGCGTAGGGCGTCGGACTGGATCCGCAAGCGTCAGCAGTCTTCGCTGCATGCGGCTGGCGAACCTACGTCAGCCACTGATTCGCCGTATAGGTCGCCAGCCGGGCACTCCTGCGGTAGCACGGTCGCTTCCGCCCCGAGTTCTCCCTGGCGTGTCACCATCGATAGCGGCCGAGTAGGAGCCGCCGACTAGAACTTCATTCCCCCTCGATATCCCCAGAGCCCTCCCGCTCTATCGTCCGCTT
>DASYTX010000286.1:0-1534 GCA_036001865.1 Terriglobales bacterium | reverse complement strand
ACGAGGGCACCGATCTGCCCGGCGGAATACAAGAATCCTGCAGTCGGCACCTGCTCCAGGATTTCACGTTGGCCGGGCGTGTCGGTCGCCGCGATGGCCAAACCGCCCAGCATGTAACTGAATACCTTGTTGGTGACCGTCCGCGCGTAGTTGCCGTGTTCCGGCCGCTCTAGCGCCAAGCCGACGTCAAATTCGTCCAGCGTGCCGATGAGCTCGTCATGCGCCACCGGCGGATGAAAAACAACTCGGGCCGCTACGCTCTTGGTCTCCGCCAGCTCTGCCAGCTTAGACCGGAAGCCTGCCGCCGGGTAACCGCGGAGATGCAATTCCACCTCTGGTGGCAGATGACCCATGGCTTCGATCGCTTCTTCAATGCCTCGCCCCGGACCGATTGTCTGTCCGAACCAGTGCAGTCGCACGCTGCTTCGCAACGGTCGCTTGGGAGGCGCGGTCATTTGTTTGGCCAGTTCGAGAGGAAAGACGTTGTACAACACCACGGGACCAACAATTCCGTAGTCGGAGGCCAGCCGCTCCCCCATCGCCTTCGACGTCGCCGACACGTAATCGCAATCACGGATGTATTTGGTCTCGATCGCCCGCACCATTTCGCGCCGCTCGTCATGCGCGTAAGCCAGCAGGTCTTCACAGTCGAAGCCCAGGCGCGCATCCCATCGGCGTGCGGCCTCGGCGGCTGCCGGGAGCGCCGCCTGCGTGTGGGCAATGAACCAGTCGGCCGGCTCACCCGCGGCCACTCCGTGCAGTTCAGGCACGGCCATGGCATAGCCCAGTGCTGCTATTGCCGGTGTCGGCCAGTACCGCCGGTAGATTTCCTCCGCAACCCGCCGTCTCGCGCGAATGGCGAGCGCGCGAATCGAGCCCAGCCCTCGTGGCCGGAAATCCACCGTTTGTAGCCGCCACCCTCTGTTTTCCGTGAGCGCCGCTTCCCTGTTGTCGGCATACGGGAGGTAGAGTGGGGCAACCACGCGAACCTGGTGTCCCGCATCGACCAGTGCATCCGCCTCGCGCACCAGCCGCGGGTTGAACGAGGGGTGGGTGGCACCGACCAAGCAGATGCGCATCACGCCTGCGTACCCACAAGCCGCTCTGGTAGGTCAGTGCTCTGGACCTCGATCTCGGTCGCGCCTTGCGGGTGCCTCAAGAATTCCGACACGACAGCACCCAGCGCAGCACGGTAGTCGCTCCACCGCCACCTGCTCATCTGTTGCGCGGCCCGGCTTCCCATCTCCTCCAGGCTCGATGGATCCTCGCAACATAGCGCCATGGCCCGCGCCAGTGCATCTTCATTGCAGGGCGGGATCATCCAGCCATTCTCGCCATTGCGAATAAAGTTCCCCGCGCCACTGTTCGGTGTGGTTATAACGGGAAGTCCCCTGGCCATTGCCTGCAGGGGAGTCAATGCCAACCCTTCGGCCAGCGTAGGAAACACCAGAACATTGGCGCGGTCAAAAATGCCATACAGCTCCTGGCGCGGGACTGTGTCACGGACCACCACATTCGCTGGCAAGCCGCGCCG
>DASYTX010000285.1:0-6260 GCA_036001865.1 Terriglobales bacterium | reverse complement strand
CGGCGTTGCCGCCCGCGCGCAGGATGTCTACCCCAGCCTGCGATGCCAGGGGGTGCACGCTGGCCACCATGCCTCGCTGGGCCCGCACCGGCTCCATGCCAGCCCACAGGGCCTGGCCTGGGGGAAAGGCCAGCAATATCAACAGAATCAATGAATTACGCAGCAGGCGCATGCAAGCACGAGTTGACATTTACGGCACAACACTCGCCAGGTGGCAGGGCAGCAGGCGAGTGAATGAGGCTAGCCCAGCAGCAGAGGCGGAGTCAAATGCCGGAGGCCGGAGCACCGCTGCCAGACCCGGCGCGACCGCGGCGATGCGCTCCCATGTTCGCAGCGCATCCTGCAACGGTTACTCCGCGAACCGTTCACCTTCGGGACACATTCAGCCTTCATTCCCCTAAGCGGAAAGTAACCTTCGGAGCTGCGCGCCCGGACATCGGCCACTTGAGGCGCGTAACTGCCCTTGCGTAATTTTTCAAATCAGGTTCACGGCCAAATACTGGCGGTGGAGGGCGGATGCAGGCAAGAGCGCGCCGCCCCAGGTGGAGCCATGCCGGCAAACATCCTCATCGTTGACGATGACGACGCCATCCGCGACGTTCTGGAAAACCTGCTTTCTCGCGAGGGCTACCAGATCGTGGACGCCGGCAACGGGCAGGAGGCAATCAAGAAAGTGCATGATCACTGTCCTGACCTGGCGCTGGTTGACCTGGTGCTGCCGGACATCAGCGGCATCGAGCTCAGCCGCGAGATGCGCGACCAAGCGCCCGGCATGCCCATCCTCATGCTCACTGGGGCATTGTTCGACGCCGACGATCGGGAGTTGCTCGCACGTGCCGGCGTGGACGATGTCTTGATCAAACCCTTTGACCGAAAAGAACTGCTCGCGAAGGTGGAATCCATGCTGGGATTGAAGGCCTACTCTGAAGAACTCGAGCGTGCCGGCGCGGCGCAGGAAAAGAACCCGCGTGCCGACCGCCGCTCGGGCAGCAAAAACTCCCCCGACCAGCCCCGCGCCCACCGCTATTCGCTGCACTGCCCGGTGCGTTATCGCGCCGTGGGAGAAAGCGATTGGTGGACGGGCACAACCGAGAATATCAGCCGCTCCGGCCTGCTGTTCCGCGCCGAGCACGTCATCGAGCCCAACCACCAGGTGGAGATGACGTTCATGTTGCCGGTGACCAGTATCGGCGACCCGCCTGCCGAGGTGACCTGCCATGCCGAGATCGTGCGCATGGTGTCGCCCGGCGATACCCAACTGCCGCCCACATTGGGCGCCAAAATCCTGAACTACCGCTTGCAGCGCAGCCAGCCGCGCAACGCTGCGTAGCGGACTTTCGGGACAATTCGCAAATTACCCTCGTGCCTCGCCGAGGACAAGGTCAACTTCCATCTTGCGCTTGCCGCGATAGAAGGCGACCTTGACCTTGTCCCCGGCGCGGTGCCGGTTCATGATGCGCGCAATGTCCTGCTGATCGGTGACTTCCTCGCCGTCGATGGCGACGATCAAGTCCCCGCCCAGCATGATGGGTGTGTTGCCCAGGAGGGCGCGCTCGCTGCCGCCGCGCAGCCCGGCGCGCTCGGCAGCGCTGCCCGGCAGCACCTGCATGATGAGCACGCCATAGTCGGCGGGCAGACCCATCTGCTCCGCCAGCTCCGGCCCAATCGGCAGGCTGCGGATACCCAGCGCCGGGCGGCGCACCCGCCCGATCGTCACCAGGTCGTTGAGCACGGCTTTGGCGGCGTTGATGGGAATGGCGAAGCCGATACCCGCGCTCTGTCCCACCGCGCTCAAGATCATGGTGTTGATACCGATGACCTCGCCGCGCGAATTCAGCAGCGGGCCGCCGGAGTTGCCGGGGTTGATGGCGGCGTCGGTCTGGATGGCTTCTTCGATGAGCGCTCCCGAATCCGGCTGCCGCACCGAGCGCAACGAGCTGATGATGCCTCGCGTCATGGTGCCGCTGAGCCCGAAGGGATTGCCGATGGCGAACACCTTCTGTCCCACCAACAGATGGCTGGAGTCGCCCAGAGTGGCGGGCTTGAGGTTGGGCGCTTTGATCTGGATGACCGCCAGATCGTGGGTCCGGTCCACGCCGACCACGGCGGCAGAATACTTCTTGCGGTCAGGCAGTGTGACCTCAAGTTGGCGGGCATCGGCAATGACGTGGTAGTTGGTGAGGATGTGCCCTTCCTTGTCGAGGATGAAGCCCGAGCCCGCGCCCTGCTGTGGCACCGGGCCGTAGAAAAAGTCGAAAGCCACAGCGGTAGAGGTAACGTTGACCACCGAGGGCAGGGCCTTCTTGTAGGTCTCGATGTTGTTGCGCTCTTCCTCATCAAAGGTCTGCGGACCAGCGGCTTCAGTGATTTCGAGCTTCGCTGGCCGGGTGATCGTCGGCAGCAGCCCGCCTCCGCCGCGGGTGTAGCTGGTGAAGTAATAGAAGGCGCCGGCCAACAGCAGCGCCAGCAAGATGGGTCGCAGCGATCTCATAACGTGCTCAGGGGTGCGTGGCGAAGCGCGGCAGCCGTAATCGTGTAACTATCGCTGCAGCAACTCAGCCAGGCCAGTCTTCAGCTCAGCATGATGGAAACGATAGCCACTGGACTGGAGCTTGCTTGAATCCACCCGCTGGCTGGCCAGCAGCAGCTCGTCTCCCATCTCGCCGAAGATGAGGCGGACAACGAAAGTAGGCATAGCAAAGATTGTCGGGCGGGAAAGCACCTGGCCGAGCGCGCGGGTGAACTCTGCGTTCTTGACCGGCTGGGGCGCGACCGTGTTGAAGGTGCCGCGCAGCGTCTCGGTCATGAGGGCGTGCTGGATGGCGCCAACCACGTCGTCAATGGTGATCCAGCTCCACCACTGGCGACCGCTGCCCATCCTTCCTCCCAGCCCCATGCGGAACGGAGGGAGCATCTGGGCCAATCCGCCACCGGTCGGACTGAGAATCATGCCGAAGCGCAGCACAACCACCCTGATGCCGGCGGCGGCAGCCGGCTCCGTTGCCTGTTCCCAGCCCCGCGCGACCTCGGCCAGGAAGCCGCTGCCCGAGGGGCTGGTTTCGGTCAGCACTTCGTCGCCACGATCGCCGTAGTAGCCGACGGCCGACGCGCTGACCAGCACGCGCGGGCGCTGCTGGGTTTTGGCGAGCGCTACCGCCAGCGTGCTGGTCCCTTGGACGCGGCTGTTGCGGATGCGCGCTTTCTTGGCTGCCGTCCACCGCCCCGCGATGCTTTCACCGGCGAGGTGCACCACGCCGTCGAAGCCCTCGATTGCGGCCGGGGCGAGCGGGATCGCCGGGTCCCAGCGGATTTCATTGGTTGACGGCGGCCGCCGTACCAAGCGCACGACCTGATGGCCTGCGTCTTCTAGAACAGGAAGCAAGGCTGAGCCCACGGTCCCCGACGCACCGCTGACCAGGACGCGCATCGCGTTATTGTACGGCAGAGGCCGCCCGCGGGTAATCCGCCGCTTCGCCCGCTATTTCGCCAGCTATAATGGATCATGGCGAACTTGCGCCAGCGCGTCAGAACCAGCGGATCCTCTGGCCGGCAAACCGGGATGCCCCCGCAGGCCCTTCCCTCTATTAGCTGAACCATGTCCACGTTGCGGCAACAGATCGCGACCAACGTCTTGACCATGACGAAGTTCCGCGAACTTCTCAAGAAGGTCAAGGCCAACCGTCCGGCTGACGATCTGGACATCATCCGCAAGGCCTACGACTTTTCCCTCAAGCACCACACCGGGCAGAGGCGCGCTTCCGGCGAGCCCTACCTCAGCCATCTGCTGGAAGTGGCCATGGTACTGGCCGACATGAAACTGGATGCCACCGCTATTGCCGCCGGCCTGCTGCACGACCTGGTCGAGGACACCTCCATAACCATCGAAGACATTCGGCGCGAGTTCGGCGAACAAGTGGAACGCATCGTCGAAGGAGTCACCAAGATCAGTCGCCTGGACTTTGCTTCCAAGGAGGAGCGCCAGGCGGAAAACGTGCGCAAGATGGTGCTGGCCATGGTGGACGACATCCGCGTTGTCCTTATCAAGCTGGCCGACCGCCTGCACAACATGCGCACCCTCGCCGCCCTGCCGCCGGAGCGCCAGCAGGCCATCGCCCGCGAGACCCTGGAAATTTACGCTCCCATCGCCCATCGCCTCGGCATGGGCAAGGTGCGTGGCGAACTGGAAGACCTGGCCTTCCAGTATGTCGACCCCATTGCCTACCAGCAGATCAAAGAGGCGATTGAAGCGCGGCGCAAGCGTGGCGAGCAATTCCTCGAGCAGATCGAGGGCGTGGTGCAAGAGAAGCTCAAAGAAGCCGGGGTGGAGGCGAAGGTCGAGGGCCGCATCAAGCGCCTGTACAGCATCTACCTCAAGCTGCAGCGCCAGCGCATCACCGTGGACCAGGTGTACGACCTGTTCGCTATCCGCGTCCTCACCAACTCGGTGAAGGATTGTTACGCGGTGCTCGGCACCATGCACAATTTCTGGCGGCCGGTGCCGGGCCGGATCAAGGACTTCATCGCCATGCCCCGGCCCAACCTCTACCAGTCGCTGCACACTACGGTCATCGCCGAAAACGGCACGGCCTTCGAAGTGCAGATCCGCACCGAGGACATGCACCGTATGGCGGAGGAGGGCATCGCCGCCCACTGGAAGTATAAGGACGGCTCTCCGGTCAGCGCCAAGGACGAACAGCGCCTGGCTTGGCTTCGCCAGGTGGTGGAATGGCAGCGCGAGGTCAACGATCCCACCGAGTTCCTTTCCACGCTCAAAATCGACCTTTACCCGGACGAGGTCTACACCTTCACTCCCAAAGGCAAGGTCATCATCCTGCCACGCGACGCCACGCCCGTGGATTTTGCCTACGTCATTCACACGGAAGTCGGCCACACCTGCGTAGGCGCCAAGGTGAACGGACGCCTGGTGCCGCTGCGCTACAAGCTGCGCAACGGCGACATTGTCGAGATCCTCACCCAGCCGGGCCACACTCCCAGCCGGGACTGGCTGACGTTCGTGAAGGCCTCCCGCGCGCGGCAGAAAATCAAACATTGGCTCAACGTTCACCAGCGCGAGCGCGCGATTGAGATCGGGCGAAAGTTGATCGAAAAAGAAGCGCGCAAGTACCGCATCTCGCTGAAAGACATTTCCGATGCCGAATACCAGCGCGTGGCCCAGGAGTATGGGCTGGCGCGGCCCGAAGACCTGATGGCGGGGATCGGTTTCGGCAAGTACCCGGCACGACAGGCGCTGGGTCGGCTCACGCCGGTATCGGACACGGCGGGCGCAGCGGCAGAAGAAAAACCAGGCGGCTTGACCAGCGTTGTGCGCCGCGTGTTCGGCGGCGACTCGGGCACGCTCAAGGTCAAGGGCCAGGACGACCTGCTTATCTACCGCGCGCGCTGCTGCAATCCCATCCGCGGCGAGGAGATCGTGGGCTACGTCACCCGCGGTAAAGGCGTTGCCGTGCACGCCAAGAGCTGCCGCAATGTCATCAACCTGCTCTACGACGTAGAGCGGCGCATCGCCGTGGAATGGGGGAAGGAAGCCGACCAGCCCGGCACCTATCCTGTCAAGCTCACTGTCTTCTGCGATGACCGTGCCGGCATGCTCAAGCAGATCACGGCCGTGATCAGCGACGATAACAGCAACATCCGCAATATCGAGGCCCGCACCGGCGACGGCCAGGCCACCATCGACCTGGTCATCGACACCGCCGACGTCAAACACCTGGAGCGCATCGTGGCCGGCATCCGCAAGCTCCCCGGCATCCGCGACGTGCAGCGCGTGCAGCGCCCGTAAGCCCTCGCTTGCATATAAGAAGACGGGCTTCCCCCTCTTCCCCCTCTGGTTTATCTGCGTTAATCTGCCGCTCCCGAATTTGAGGAGGGCACATGAGAGAAGTGGTCGCGACCAAAGATGCGCCGCAGGCTATCGGTCCCTATTCGCAAGCCATCAAGGCCGGCGGATTCGTGTTCCTTTCGGGCCAGATCGCAATCGATCCCGGAACGAGCACCGTGGTCAACGGTGATGTCGCTGCCCAGACCGAACGCGTGATGGAGAACCTTGCCGCCGTTCGGCGGGCCGCGGGCAGTAGCCTGGAGCGCGTGGTGAAGACTACTGTCTACCTCAAGAGCCTCTCGGAGTTCGCGGCCATGAACGAGGTCTATGGTCGCTACTGGAAGTCGGCGCCGCCGGCGCGGGCCACGGTGGAAGTCTCGCGACTGCCCAAGGACGTGCTAGTGGAAATCGATCTTGTTGC
>DASYTX010000284.1:0-15970 GCA_036001865.1 Terriglobales bacterium | reverse complement strand
TACGCCATTGTTCTGACCCTCATCGTGCTGACCCTGCTCGCCGTCAGCATCAGCCGCATTCACACAGTCAAGACCAAGGCCGACTTCCTGGTAGCCGGGCGCACCCTGCCCTGGTTCGTGCTGGTGTTCACCCTGCTATCGTCATGGATCGGAGCGGGGTCGCTGTTTGCGGGCGCGGAGAACGCCTTCCGCAACGGCTTTGCGGCGCTGTGGCAGCCGGCGGGAGGATGGGCCGGCTTGCTGATCATTTTCTTCGTGGCGTCGCGGGCGCGAAAATTCGCGCAGTACACCATCCCCGACCTGCTGGAGACACGCTACAACTCGGCCGCGCGCGTGCTGGGCGCGATCGCCATTCTCTTCGCCTTCACGGCGATCACTTCTTACCAGTTCAAGGGCGGCGGCGACATCCTGCACCTGATCTTCCCGGACGTCTCCAAAGCGCAGGGAACGTACATCATCGCAGCGTTCGTGATCGTGTTCACGGCGCTGGCGGGGATGTCGTCGGTCGCATACCTCGACGTCGTAATCGGGCTGCTGATCACTGTGACCGGCTTGATCGCCGCGCCCATCCTGTTCGCCAAAGCGGGTGGGTGGGCCGGGATGCATGCCGCGCTTCCTGAGACCCACTTCCAACTGTTTGGCGAGTTCGGCTTCCGCGACGGCGTCAGTCAGGGCGCCTGGGCAGGGTTCACGCGCGCTATGGAGTACTTCTTCCCCGTCTTCCTGCTGATGCTGGGCAACCAGAGCATGTATCAAAAGTTCTTCTCGGCGAAGTCAGAGCGCGACGCGCGCATCGCGGTGAGCGGCTGGATCATCGGCACCCTGGTGCTGGAGACGCTGATCGTCACCATAGCGGTGCTGGGCTCGGCACTCTACTGGGACCTGCCCCGCACGGATCTGAACCCGCGCGAGATTATCCCCTACAGTGCGCGCCATGGGTTGCCGGCGTTCATCGGCGCGTTGCTGATGGGCGCAGTCTTCGCCAAGGTGATCTCCACTGCGAACAACTACCTGTTCTCCCCCGCCACCAACCTGATCAACGACGTGTATACGCGCTTCATCAAGCGTGATGCCAGCCACGCTAACGTGCTGGTAGTCTCGCGCGTGCTGGTAGTGGCGCTGGGTATATGGGCGCTGGTGCAGGCGGTGCACGCAGAGTCCATCCTGCAGAAGGCCATGTATGCCTATACCATCTACTCGGCGGCGATCACGCCGGTAGTTATGGCCGCATTCTTCTGGCGGCGTGCCACGGCGCCTGCAGCCGTAGTTTCCATCGCACTGGGTACGGCCATGACTGTGTTTTGGGACCTTGGCAAGGGCATGCTGCCAGCCGATTGGGCGGCGCGCGACGCCATCTTCCCCGCGCTGGTGGTCTCGCTGGCTGCGCTGATCATCGTCAGCGCGCTTACTCCTGCGCCGCGCCGCGAGCAGTGGGCGCCATTCTTCGCGCAGGAAGGCGCGGACTGAGCGCCGTCGCGCTCCTCTGTGATTAAATAGACCCTTGCTCATGAGACTTGCGGAGATCCAGTCTGCGCTGCGCGAGCGCAAGTTCGACGCCTGGCTGTTCTACGACCACCACCATCGCGATCCTATCGCCTACCGCGTGCTTCGGCTGCCCGAGACCATGATGACCTCGCGCCGCTGGTTCTACCTCATTCCGACAAAGGGCGACCCGGCCAAGCTGGTGCATCGCATTGAGGCCGGGCACCTCGATTCCCTTCCCGGTCCCAAGCGCATGTACTCCGCCTGGCAGGAACTCTGGGACGAGCTAAAGGCGATGCTCGCGCCCTACCGCACCATCGCCATGCAGTACTCTCCCAACAATCTGATTCCCTACATCGGGTTGGTGGATGCGGGCACGGTGGAACTGGTGCGCAGCTTCGGCAAGGAAGTCGTCAGCTCTGGCGACTTGGTGTCGCAGTTCGAAGCCGCGTGGACGGAGGATCAGGTACGCTCGCACTTTGAAGCGCGCGACGCCATCGACGCCATCACCGCCACCTCGTTCCAGGAGATCGGACGGCGCGTGCGCGCAGGCGGCACGCGCGAGCATGAAATCCAGCAGTGGATCCTGGAGGCTTTCCGCCGCGAGGGGCTGGCGACCGAGGACCCACCGATCGTCGCCGTGAACGCCAACAGCGGCAACCCGCATTACGAGCCGCGCGCGGAAGGCTCTTCGCCCATCCGTGACGGCGACTTCGTACTGCTGGACATATGGGGCAAGAAGGACCGCCCCGACGCCGTCTACTACGACATCACCTGGACCGGGTTCGTGGGCCGCGCGCTCTCCGAGCGCCATCGCCAGATTTTCGAGATCGTGCGTGGCGCACGTGATGCCGGCGTTCGTGCGGTGCAGGAAGCGATCAAAGCGCGGCGCAAGATTGCAGGCTGGGAGGTGGACCAAGCTGCGCGCGACCATATCACCGCCGCCGGATACGGCAAATATTTCGTTCACCGCACCGGACATTCCATTGGCACCACCGTCCACGGCAACGGCCCTAACATGGACAACCTGGAAACCAAGGACGAACGCGAGATCATGCCCAATACCTGTTTCTCCATCGAGCCCGGCATCTACCTGCCGGAGTTCGGGGTGCGCAGCGAGGTCAACGTGCTGGTGCGCAACGGCTCCGCCGAGGTGACCGGCAAAATCCAGCAGGAAATTGTGGTGATCTGATGGCCAGACGCAGGGAAACCACCGTGGCGGAACCGGCAGACAAGGCGACGGCGCTCGCACGGCCGCTGACGGCCATGGCGGTCATCGCGCCGGCCGTGGGCTGGCTGATTCCCGGTGCCGGCCACTTGATCCAGCGGCGCTGGGGACGCGGAGTCCTGCTGATGGTGTCGGTCACCAGCATGTTCGCGTTAGGCATCCTGATGGAGGGCAAGGTCTACGCCGCCAATGTGGGCGACGTGCTCGACATGCTGGGCTTCATCGGCGACTTGGGCGCGGGCGGGCTCTACATCGTGACACGTGCGATGGACTGGGGGCGGGGGGCCATCAATCTGGCCACCGCCGATTACGGCACCAAGTACATTATCGTTGCCGGGCTGCTGAACATCATCAGCGTGGTGGACGCCTACGACATCGCCATCGGGAAAAAACCATGAGCCTGCAGCTCTCTCACTTCAGCGCGGCGGCGGTCTTTGCGCTGTTTGCTTCCATCGTCTTTGGGATCACACAGCGCAACACCCCACGCGACATGCTTCGATACGGAGCGTATTGCTTCGCGCTCTTCGTTGTGGGGACGATCGCAGGCGGCTGGCTGATGTGGCTCCTCAGGCATTGAGTAATTGGGTAATCGGGTAATTGAGTAATTGTTTTCGGCTCCAGTCAATTACCCAATTACCCAATTCCCCAATTCTTCCTCACCCTTCCCAAACGAACGCGTCAAACACCCTGCGAACAGTGAAGCCCAGGCGCTTGTAGAGTTCCACCGCCCGGGTGTTGGCCTCCGTAACGGTCAAGGAGATGGAATCGAACTTGCGGCGGCGGAGCTCGCCGGCGGCGGCTTCGATGAGGGCCTCGCCGATGCCCCGGCCGCGGTGCTCCGGCAGCACGCAGACCTGGGTAACGTGGCCTACGTCGTCGCGCACGCGCGAGCACAGGATCAGGCCGGCCATGGTGTGCGATGGCCGATGTACCGCCACGAAGGAAGCATCGCCGTCGAAGACGCCGCAGCCGGGGAAACGCACGATGTTGTTGAGGAAACGCAGCGATCCATTTACCGTGCGGTACTGGTCATTTATCTCGGAGTCGACATGGTCGCGGTAGGCGGCGGTGATGGCCGAGGCAGCGGCGTTGAAGTCCGCTTCCGACCAGCGGCGGACTTCCACGTCTGGGGGCTGCATGGAAGCATGTGCCGTTGGCTGCCGCAGCGGCATGACCATGAACAGCCGGCGATAGCGCTGGAAGCCTTCGCGCAGAAAAGGCGTCGCCACCGCGTCGGTCTGGTGCATCAGCAGTTGCGCTTCAATGCGGTGGATGCCTGGCGAGTGCTGTAGCGTTTCAATAACGTGTGTCAGCAGCCGGTGTTCGAGATCTGCGCTGGCCGACGGATCGCGTGTGTCGGCAGCTTCTGCATACAGGTCGCCGATCACGCCCTTGTTGCCCTCGTAAACGAAAAACGAGTAGCCGCACACGCGGCCACGGGAGACGGCAGCGTAGCCCGGCAGGATCTTGGCATCCACGTAGCGCAGGATCATCTCCGCCGATCCGCGGTAGTCCCACGACAGCTCGCGCAACCACTGCTGTGATTCCTTCTCCAGCAAGGGGCGCAAATCGGCGGATGCAAAGTGCCTGAGGTCGACAATCTCGACCGACAGGCTGCGGGTTTGGTGCGCTAGTGCCAAGATTCGGAGTATGCCTCAGCTTGCCCCCAAAAGGCGAGTGCGGCCGGATGAGCTGCACCCATTTTGCTATCGAAACCCTGGTGGGTGCAATTATCGAGGCAGATGGCCGCCCGGCGGAGGGGTCGAGACCCAGAAGTATTCGAGCCGCTGAGGCGGGAACCCACCGAGACGGGAAGGCCGCCGCCCGCCTACCCGTTGCTGTAGTTCGGCTCGGGCACCCTCGGTGGTAACGACCAGGTGGTCGCCAGGCGGTATTTCGCCGCGCTCGTAGCGCGCGAGGCCGCGATTTTCGTAGAACGCAAGCCCGTATTCGACTACGCGGGAGGTTTTGAATACCGCTAGTTGCTTCCGGTCGGTACCCATGCGGTCGAGCTCTTTGGCGACCGGCCGCAAGGAGAATGCCTCGTCCATCGAAGGACCGGCCACCCGCAACAGGAACGCCAAGCCGACAATCACCGGCGCAAGCACGACCAGGCGCAATACGCGTGTCCCTTGGCGGCGCACGCCGGAGAGGGTGGCCACAAACAACAGCGCGGCAATGCCTCCCGCCACCAGTTTCGCCGAAGAGGGGATCGCGCCCGACCGGTGCAGCAGGAAATTGGGATAAAGCAGCGCTGCCCCCAACAGCACGGCCGAGAGTGCCGCCTGCGCGACTGAGATCGGCCATCCCAGTTGCTCGCGCCGGCGAAGGTAGTTGGCGGCCAGCATGGCGCAGGGAGGAAAAACCGGCAGGATGTATCCGGGCAGCTTCGACATGGATATCGAGAAGAAGCCCACCCCTACCGCTACCCAGATCAGCAGGAAGACTGGCAGGGCATTTTCCGCAGTCTCTCCGGCGCGGCGGCGCCAATCGCGCCCCGCCTCAACCATCCCGGCGATGACCAGCGCTGACCACGGCATCGCGCCTAGGAATAAAACCGGAACGTAGTACCAGAAGGGCTGCCGATGGCGGTAGAGGTTGGTGGCAAATCGGGCGAAGTTGTGCTCGAGGAAAAAGATCCGGAAGAATTCCGGGTTGCGGAGCTGTACGGCCACAAACCAAGGCAGTACAACGACAAGGAAGATCAGGATGCCGGGCAGCCACAGGGTCCGCCACACCAGGCGCAGATCGCGGTGGACGGCTGCGAAGCCCACGATCACCAGCGCTGCCAGTAAGGGCGCGACTGGCCCCTTGGACAAAGCTCCAAAAGCCAGGAACAGATAGAAACCAGCGAGCCACAGGCGGCGGCCGGTGGCAAACCAGGCATACCAGCCCAGCATGGCGACCACAAAGGTGGCGGCCAACTGCATGTCGGTGCCGGCGCCCCGGGCAAAGCCGATCACGCCCGCCGAAGATGCGGTCATCAGGGCGGCATTCAATTGAGCGCCCGGTTGGAAGCGGCGGGCGAAGGCATAGACGATGAAGACCATCAGGGTGGCGGCGGTCGAAGCGGGGAGGCGTGCCGACCAGTCGCTCACGCCAAACACGGAGTAGGCAAACATCGCCCGCCAGTAGTAGAGCGGCGGCTTTTCCAGCCAGGGTTCGCCGTAGAGGGTGGGCGTAACGCAATCGCCGCGCTCCAGCATCTCGCGCGCGATCTGGGCGTAGCGGGGCTCATCGGCGCCCACCAAGCCGAAGGCGTTCAAGCCAAAATAAAAGAGGAAGGCGCAGAAGCCCGCAATGGTGAGCAGCTCAACCAAAGTGCCACGGCGCGGGTGCATCTGGTGGAGTGTAACCTGTCGACAGTCACGGCTGCCGCGGCCTCAGCGACCGATATAGCGCCAGCAGGCTCACCGCCATCCACACCACTTCCAGGATGGCGAACCCTACCTGCAGCGGCCGCAGCGCGACATAAGCCAGGATACCGGCGCCGAATAGGTTCACCAGGTTGTAGAAGGGCTTGCGGGGATCGAGCCAGTGAAGCTGGTGGCCGACATAGCCCACCAGAATAAACATGGCACCCAAGAAAGACACCACTTGCGTTGCAGGCGAAATTTCCATGACATCGAATGTTACTGCTTGTTCTGCGAGAGAACCATTCGCAGTTGTGAAAGGATGCGTTCGGAGGCGACCGACAGCGGGCCATCGATGGAGAAGCCGCTGGCACAGTCGTGGCCGCCGCCGCCCAAGCGCTCCGCGATGCGCGCCACGTTCACCGCACCCTTGCTGCGCAGGCTGACGCGGAAACGGCAGTCAGCCATCTCGCGGAAGAACACTGCCACTTCAACCCCTGCAATACTGAGCGCGTAGTTCACCAGGCCTTCGGCATCTTCGTCCAGAGCGCCGCAGTCATCGATCTGCTCCCGGGTGACGTACATCCATACCAGTTCGCCGTCGCGCTGCAGGTTGGAAAGCGCTGTCCCCAGCAGGCGCATTTTCGACGTGGGGTTGGCGAAGTAAACGTTCTGCGCGCAGAGCACCGGATCGGCGCCGCGGCGCACCAGTTCGGCGGCCAGCGCAAACGTGCGCTCGCTGGTGCCGGGGAAGCAGAAGGAGCCGGTGTCGGTGAGCACGGCGGTATACAGGCAGGTGGCGATGTCGGGCGTGATCTCGACTCCGGCCGCGCAGGCCAGCCGGTAGATCATTTCGGCGGCTGCGCATGCTGCTGGGTCGATCCAGTTGACGTGCCCGAAGGGTCGCCCGCTCTGGTGATGGTCGATGCTGATAAGGAACTGCGTATCCAGGCCTTGCAGACGGGTACGGTGCAGCCCATCGCATTCCAGGACGATGGCCGCCTCGTACTTTCCGTTCACCGCGCTGGCCTGCATGATCTGGTCGGCAAAAGGAAGTGGGCGATAAATGCACGGCACGGGGTCGTGCAGGACAACTTCGGCGTCCTTGCCCATGCTGCGCAGCACCTGGTAGCAAGCCAGGCTCGAGCCAATGGCGTCGCCGTCCGGCCGGGCATGGGAGGTGAGCACGAAGCGCTGGCGGCGATCGATATTGTCCAGTACCTGCTTCAGCATTGGGCCGTGGTCCTCAAATCATCCCGAGGAACGTTTTCGCTTCCGAGTGCGCGCGAGAAGTTTCTCAATTCTAGACTGGTACTCTTCTGACCTGTCCAGTTGAAAGAAGAGTTCCGGGGCGTGACGAAGGTGCAAGCGCTCCCCGACCTCGCGGCGGATAAAGTTCCTTGCCGACATCAGGCCTTTCATGCTTTCCTCCGCCTGCTGATCGTCACCTGGCACGATGACGATGACGCGAGCGGAACGCCCTTCGGGCGATAGTTGCACCTCGCTCACCGAGGCCAGCCCTATGCGCGGATCGGCCAGTTCACCCTCGAGGATGGCGCCAATTTCTTCGCGGAGAGCGTCGGCCAGGCGCTCAAAGTGGTGCTCGCGTCCGCGACGGTCGGGCATGGGAGACTGCTCGGGGGAAACTGGTGAGGATAGCAGAAGCAGGTGGCAGCTTCTAGCTGATGGCGAGTGGCTCTTGGCTCTTAGCTTTGGCTCTTAGCCTTCGGGAGGGCACGGCTTCAGCCGTGCCGTAGGGGACCTGCTCAACAGATTGCGCTTTGTTGAGCGCTGCATAGGTAATGTCCGAGCGAGGCCTGCTCCTTGGGACCGGCAGCGGCCCAGGCCCGCAGGGCCGGAGCAAAGCTGCCATCGATGAAGGCTTCACGGACATCCAGCCGACCTCGAATCTGCAGATCTTCAGCTAGTGCTTCGAGGACAAGGAGCGCCGGTGCGGAAGCACCCCATAGAATGCCGTTGAGGACGCTGCGGCGACTCGTCCAGGGACGCCCGCGCCTGTCCTTGCGGCGCGGTGGTTCGGGGATGTAGGCATCTAGGATTGCCCATTGGAGATCCGTCAGGTCTCGAGCATTGAGTAGAAGCATAGGATTCACTCCAGAAAATTGTCATGCAATTGTGTTCAAAACCAAGTCCGGGTGCTCGGAACCCACGATGACAACGAACCACGCTACGCTTCGCGCGTCAGTTCAAATACCGTAATCTCCGGGCGGGCGCCGAGCCGGATCGGAAAGCCAGTCGTGCCGATGCCGCGGTTGACGTAAAGCTGGCGGCCATCCTTTTCGTACCATCCTCGATCGTAGGGCGTCACCAGGCGGCCGAGGGATAAACCAGGATGGCCGAGCGACAGCTGGCCGCCGTGCGTGTGGCCGGCCAAGGTCAGGTCAATGTTGAGATCACTGACGTAATGGAATACAGCAGAGTAATGAAGCAGCAGAATGTTGACTGTGCCCGGCATCACAAGGCCTTTGAGCTGCTCCAGGCGCCGGAAGACATCCTGCTTCCATTCTGCGCGACTTCGGCCTCGCGGCTCGTCCATCCCGATCAGATTAAGCGTTTCGCCGCTCAAGCGGATGGTTGCGCGCTCCTGCCGCAGGATGCGGATGCCTTGCGCCGCGAATAAAGGGGTGATGGACTCTTCGATTTCGCCCTCCTGCTCGTGATTCCCGAGGCAGCCGAAAACGCCGTGGGGCGCGCGCAGGCCGGCCAGCGCATGAACCGCCTCTCCTTCAGCCTCCGGATCCCAGCTAATGTAGTCCCCGGTCAACACGACTAAGTCGGGTTTCAATCCGTCGGTGATCGTGACGCAATGACGAATGTAGTCCGCAGTAGTGAACGGACCGATATGAATATCCGAAAGCTGGGCGATGCGAAAACCCTCGAATGCTTTCGGCAGGCGCGCCAACCGGATTCGCTGACGAACGACCTCCACATCAAGCCGACCGTAGAGAAGCCCGTAGCCGGCAGCCACGAACGGCGTGGCACTTATAAGCACGGCGGCCTGCTCAAGGAAATGGCGGCGGGCAGGCGAAGGCGGATCGAGCGCCATGGCGCCTTGCATGAGAGCAGCACCGTGGTCTCGCATAGCCTCGCGTGCCTTACCATACACCCAGGCTGTGGCACGGGCCGCGCGATCTGCCATCCCGAAGGCAATCACTAACAGAAAGGCCACCTGCGATCCCACGAACCACCACCAGTAAGCTGCCTCGATCACAAGCCTATGCAGCCGATAGTCGGCGGCGCGAAAAACGTGAGCACTCGATTCAATGCCGGGAAAGCTGTAGGCGAAGACGAATAAATAGACGAGGCCCGCGACGATCGCGAGCCAGGCGCGGAGGGGCTTACCCGGGATGAACCGCTCCCCGAGGTCTAGGATTCGGCCAATCCAGAAAAGCTGGCTGGCAATAAAGATCAGGAACAGGGCGAGGGTGAACAAATCGAAAAAATCGTCATGCGCGACCAGGAATGCGGCGACAGCAAGGATCAACACCAAAATAATCGCGCGCCAATGAGCGACGGTGCGCCGGCAGACCAGGAGAAAACTGCCTGTCTCGCCGATTTTGGAGCTCGAGGTCACGTTCTGGTCAACTCCAATACCGTAATCTCCGGCCTCGCGCCCAGGCGGGCGGGAGCGCTGATCGTGCCGATGCCACGGTTGACGTAGAGCTGGCTGCCGGGTTTTTCGAACCATCCACTGACGTACGGCGTCACAAGTCGGCTGGGGCAGAGGCCGCGATGGAGAAACTCTAGCCCGGGACGTAAGTCCCGGGAACGCTGGATCACTGGAGTTGTTCCTCTCTGCCGAAGGCCCGCGCACAGGCCGGAGGCCGAAGCGCGCAGAACGACTCGGCATCCCGTGCCGATGAACTTAGACGAATTTGGAATCAATTACCTCCTTATACCTCCGAAACATCTCGACCGCCTCAGCATCGCGGTCCGTCAGTCATTCATAAAAGGGGAACACCACCTTAAACTCGACCATTTGCATCGTGTCCAGATTCCTGAAGTAATGCACGACGAAGAAAAGAAAATCGAGCTCACAACGAGGGGGCATTTTTTCTGCAGCCCTCAATGCCCCCCTGGGAGCAGCCATTGCACACCATTGCAGGGTGTCAGGGTATGCAAATGGCAATAGAAATATACGCAGCCCGCGGCTGGGCTATACGGGCTAGACGAGAGCAATATCTACAGGAATTCCACGTAGGAATCGACCACCTGGCCGCCGGTAGAAGTTGCGATGCGCACCGCTTCGCGCTCGACCGACTGCATTAGGCCCTGGAGATAATCGCGGGACTCGGAAACGGAAACCACGCCCACCGTGGCGCGCTGCCACAGGTCGGTGGGATCCAGCTCGGCGACGGCAACGTTGAAGCCGTTGCGCAGCTTGTCTTTCATGCTGCGAACCACCTGGCGCTTGTCCTTGAGCGAGTGCGCGCCCTCGATGCGGAGTTCGAGCGTGAGGAAGGCGATGGGCATGCGAGCGTTTCGAGTTTCAAGTTTCACGTTTCGCGTTGGACAACTTGAACCGGAAACTCGAAACTTGAAACTTCTTTACGCCGGCACTTCCGCGGCCACGCGCTCGGTGACGAAGGCTTCGATGGTGTCGCCGGGCTTGATGTCGCCGTAATTGGCGATGGCGATACCGCACTCCAGGCCGTGGCGCACTTCGCTGACGTCTTCCTTGAAGCGCCTGAGCGATGCCACCTTCCC
Organism: Terriglobales bacterium; assembly: GCA_036001865.1. Taxonomy (GTDB): domain Bacteria; phylum Acidobacteriota; class Terriglobia; order Terriglobales; family Acidobacteriaceae; genus DASYTX01. The sequence continues at coordinate 5,179 of DASYTX010000284.1, read as the reverse complement.
TTTGAAGACCTGCACCCCGTCGCGGACCAGCCGCACCTCGGCGTCGCGCTTGATGTTGCCGTCCTGCACATAGCAGCCGGCCACGGTTCCGACCTTGGGAATGCGGAAGGTCTCGCGCACCTCGGCGCGGCCCAGGTAAGTCTCCTTGAACACCGGCTCCAGCAGCCCGACCATAGCGCGCTTGATCTCGTCCTGCAGCTCGTAAATGATGGAGTGCAGGCGGACGTCCACGCCTTCCTGCTCGGCCAGCTCCTGCGCCTTACGTTCCGGACGGACGTTGAAGCCGATGATGATGGCTTCCGAGGCCGAGGCCAGCAGCACGTCGGTCTCGGTGATGGCGCCCACGCCGCTGTGCAAGACCTTGATCTTGACCTTCTCGCTGGACATCTTGGCCAGCATGTCGGCCACTACCTCCACCGAGCCTTGCACGTCGCCCTTAAGGATGACGGGCAGTTCTTTGACTCCGGCAGCCTTGATCTCCTCCGCCAGGCGCTCGAGCGACACGCGGGTGCTCTTGGCAAGCTGCGCCTCGCGCGCTTTCTGTTCGCGGTACTCGGCAACGTCGCGGGCCTTCTCGCGGTCGGCGACCACGACGAACTGGTCGCCGGCCTGCGGCATTCCATCGAGTCCCAAAACCTCTACCGGGGTGGAGGGCGGGGCCTCTTCGATCTGGTTGCCGCGGTCATCGAACATGGCACGCACGCGCCCGTGGACGTTGCCCACGACGAACCAGTCCCCGGTACGCAAAGTGCCGTTCTGCACCAGCACGGTGGCCACGTTGCCGCGGCCGCGGTCCAGCTTGGCCTCGATCACCGTACCTGTAGCCGGACGGTCGGGGTTGCCCTTGACTTCTTGCAGGTCGGCGACCAGGCAGATCATTTCCAATAGGAGATTGAGGTTTTTCTTCTGCTTGGCCGAGACGTCGACGAACACGGTGCTGCCGCCCCAATCCTCGGGCATGAGCCCGCGGTCGGCGAGCTGCTTCTTGACCCGCTCGGGCAGGGCATCGGGCTTGTCGATCTTGTTGACCGCCACGATGATGGGCACCTTGGCAGCGTTGGCATGGTCAATGGCCTCGAGCGTCTGCGGCATCACGCCATCATCGGCGGCAACCACCAGTACGACAATGTCGGTCACCTTGGCGCCGCGGGCGCGCTTGCGGGTGAAGGCTTCGTGACCGGGCGTGTCCAGGAAGACGATTTCGCGTCCATAGGCGGGCGACTGCGTGTCCTTGATGGATACCTTGTAGGCGCCGATGTGCTGCGTGATCCCGCCGGCCTCGCCTTCGGCAACGTTGGTGTGGCGGATGGAGTCCAGCAGCGTGGTCTTGCCGTGGTCCACGTGACCCATGATGGTGACCACGGGCGGACGGGGCACAGCCTCGGCGGTGGCCTCTTCAGCCACTCCGGCGGCCTCCTGCACTTCCTGGGCTGCCTGCTGCTCGAAGCTGATTACGCTGGTGTCAGCGCCGAACTGGCGCGCGATCTCGCCCGCGAGCTCGGCATCGAGCGTCTGGTTGACGGTGGCAAAGACGCCCCGCACCAGCAACCTGCCGATCACGTCTTTGGCGCGCACCCCCAGTTTCTCGGCCAGGTCCTTGACGCTGATGCCTTCAGTGATGGTGATGGAGCGCGTGATCTCAACTGGCCCGGCCGCCATATCCAAACGCGGCGGCGGCACGAAGCGCTTCATCGGGCCTTCTTTGACACCGCGAGGCACGTAGCGCTGGCCCGGACGGCGCGCTGGCCCGCCCGGACGCGAGGTCGGACGAGGAGTGAGCGGCATTCCCGGACCGACGCCAAGGGGACGCGGACCTCCCGGGCGCGGCACGCCCGCTGGCATCTGCCGCGTGGGATGCATGGGCCGGCGTTCACCTGGACGCAGCGGGGTACGCGGCGCCGGCGCCTGCGGCCGCGGGCGCTGGAAGATGGGCTGGCCCGGCACTGGCCGTCCTGGCATGGGACGCGCCTGCGTCTGGCCCGCAGCAGGCTGCGTGGTCTGCGGTGGTCGCATAACGGCGGGCGGCTGCACCGGTGCCTGGTACACAGGACGTGGGCCGGTCTGGGGAACTATCACGCGACGAGCAGGCTTGGCTGGCTCTGCCGGAGGCGCAGCCGCCCGTGGCGGCGCCGCTGGACGTGCTGGAGGCGGCGCGCTTGGCGGCGGTGCTGCTTCCGTTGGGGCGCTCGTCGCGGGAGGCCTCGATGCAGATGCAGAAATCGGAGGGGCTGGCGGAGTTGCGGCCACGGGCGGCGCTATCGCAGGGGGCGCAGGAGGCACCGGAGCAGCAGGGCGCTCCGCCACAGGAGGGGGCGTGGCCGTGGGTTCAATTACGCGCTGCGGCGGCGCGGGCGCGGGTGCGGGCGGCGGTGCCACAGGCTTGGGCGGTTCTGCCACGGGCGCGCGCGGCGTCACTGCCGCCGGCGCACCCTGCTGGCGGATCGCCCGCAGCACGTCCCCAGGCTTGGCTATGTGCGACAGGTCAATCTTGGTGCGGATCTCATCAGCACCAGCACGAGCGTGCCCAGGCTCTTTTCCGGCAGCCGACTGGGCGTTGGCCACAAAGTGCTGCCGGACTTTCTCCGCCTCATCAACTTCGATGGAACTGGAATGGGTCTTCTTTTCAGCGACGCCGATGGAGGGAAGCAAATCCAGGATTTCCTTGCTCTTGACTTCCAGCTCTCTGGCGAGGTCGTTAATTCGAATCTTCTGTTGCATCCGCCCTGTATCTCTCCGAAATTTCCGTTAGGTCTTCATTCGCAGCCTCACCGGTTTTCGGGATTTGGTTGTGCACCGCCCACAGGCGGCGCCGGTTGATGTTAGGAGACGTAGCATGCTACGTCTCTGCCTGCTACTGCTTTTTGCCCGCCGATTCGTCGGCGGGCGGGACTTCCGGCTCGACCGTCTCTTCGGGCGCCAGGTTCTCCTCGTCGCCGTGAGTTCGGACTTCGGCCAAGTCCGCCGCCGGGGCGTTTTCCACTCCGGCGATGGCCGCCGACTCCAGCGCCTGTCCGGTATCCGCGGCCTCTTGCGCTTCCTGGACGGGCTCGTCTAACCCCGAAGCTTCCACTGCTGCCGGCTCCGCTTCCTCGCCGACGGCCGTCTCCCCGGCCTCTAGGCCGGAAAAGTAATTATTGACCGCGATGCTGATTTTTTCCACCGTCTTGGGCCCGATGCCGGGGATCTCCTCAAGCTGCTCAGGCGTCATGTCGGCCAACTGCTCCACCGTGGTTACGCCCGCAGACACCAGCTTCTCAATCAGCGCCTCGCCCAAGCCGGGCACGCTCTCGAGCGGCGTCGTGGTCCCGACCAGCGCCTGCATCTGCTGCTCGACTTCCTGGCGCTTCTCCTCTTCGCTCTTGATGTCGATCTTCCAGCCCAGCAGCTTGGCCGCCAACCGAACGTTCTGGCCCTTCTTGCCGATGGCTAGCGAGAGCTGGCTGTCATCCACGATGACTTCCAGGTGCTTCTCCGCCGAGTCGAGCACGGACACACGCGACACCTTGGCCGGCTGCAGCGCCTTTTCGGCGAAACCCACCGGGTCTTCGTGCCATTCAATGATGTCAATCTTCTCGCCCCGCAGCTCGCGGATGATGGACTGCACCCGCATGCCCTTCATGCCCACGCAGGCGCCCACGGCGTCCACGTCCTTGTCCCTGGAGGCGACCGCGATCTTGGTGCGCTCTCCGGCCTCGCGCGCGATGGCGCGGATGACGACGGTGCCGTCATAGATCTCCGGCACTTCGGTCTGGAACAGGTGCTGCACCAACTCCGGCGCGGCACGCGAGACCACCACCTGCGGTCCCTTGGTGGATTTCTCTACGCGCGTGATCATTACCTTCACGCGCTCGCCCACCGCAAACGACTCCAGTCGCGACTGTTCCTTGCGCGACATGCGCGCTTCCGTCTTGCCCAGCTCGAAGATCACGTCAGGGCCTTCCAAGCGCTTGACCGTGGCGTTCACGATTTCACCCACGCGCCCGATGTACTCGTTGTACACGGTGTCGCGCTCGGCCTCGCGCACCTTCTGGAAGATCACCTGCTTGGCCAGTTGCGCGGAAATCCGTCCCAAACCCGATGGATTTGACATCTGGTGCGTGGCCCGCAACTGGCGCAGTTCGCCGCCCACTTCGATATCAGGCGAGATCTTGCGCGCTTCCTCCAGCGTAATCTGGCCGTTGGGATCCAGCAGCTCCTCGGGAGACTCGACCACGGTCTTGACCGAATAGATGTTTATGTTGCCCGTTTCCTTGTCCAGTTCGGCGCGCAGGTTGTCCTGGGTCTTGAGCGACTTGCGGGTCGCCACCACCATGGCGTCTTCCACCGCGCTGACCACAATTTGCGGGTCAATGCCCTTCTCGCGGCTAAGCGCGTCGATATGTTGATAAAGCAAACTTGCCATATATGCAGCTTCTGGCTCTTAGCTGTTAGCTCTTGGCTTGGGCCAGTCGTTTTGTCATTCCGAGCGCAGCGAGGAATCTCGGTTCATTCTTCGCCCTCTGCGCTCTACTCCGACAACTGACCACTGCCACTATCCACTGACCACCGCTTCAAAACTCTGGTACCAGGTTGGCCTTCTCCACGTTGGAGAGGTCAACCTCGACCCTGCTACCGGCATCGGCGACCGGCCGCTTCTTTGACGCGGGCAACGACACCGTCAATCGCCCGTCCTGAAACGTCTCCAGCCGCCCCTCAATGAACTTGCTGCCCTCAACCGGCTCGCGCGTGATCAGGCGAACGCGGCTTCCCCGGAAGCGTTCAAAATCCGCCGGCTTGACCAGCTTGCGATCCAGCCCGGGTGACGAGACCTCCAAGGTGTACGAGCCGCCGGGCACCAGGTCCTCGACGTCGAGGATGGTTCCCACCTCGCGGCTGAAGGCCTCGCAGTCCTGATGGGTGACCCCGCCGGGCTTGTCAATGAACACGCGCAACATCCGCGCCTTGCCGCCTCCGCGGAACTCCACATCAACCACTTCCAGCCCGCTCGAGGCCGCCACGCGCTCAGCTACTCCGCGCACCTGGTCCAGATCCAAAGCCATAGTCGCCGCTCCGGTTCCCTTCTGGGAGCCGGGAACAGAGAACCGAGAACTCAAATAAAAAGTGGGCTCGCGCCCACGAACGTCCTTCGCCGAAGTGGCAGAATAACTATCGCGACCTTTTTTATTATAGCACCACCGCG
>DASYTX010000283.1:0-11469 GCA_036001865.1 Terriglobales bacterium | reverse complement strand
CGCGAGCGTTCAGGTATTTTCTTCGGGCTGGCGGAGGAGACTCCGCTAGGGCCCGGGTTGGCAGGGCAGTCCTTTGAGCAGAAACGGCATTCGATCTCCATTGTCTCCATAGGCAAACAGCAGGCGAGGTCGGCGGAGCTCCGGACGGAGGCCCGGTGATCGAGATCAGGCAAGTTCGGAAGACCTACGGGCGCATCCAGGCGCTCGACACCTTCGATCTGCAAGTAGGCCGCGGAGAACTCTACGGGCTAGTTGGCCCAAACGGCGCGGGCAAGACCACTCTCATCAAGATTCTGGCCACGCTGGTCCGACCCGATTCAGGTGAGGTGCGGATCTCGGGACACGAGGTTTCCACCAAACCCCGGGCTGTGCGGGCTATGGTCGGATATATGCCCGACGTGCCAGGTCTGTACCAGGACATGAGAGTGATCGAGTTCCTGGAGTTCTTCGCTGACGCATTCCACGTGCCGTCACATGAGAAGCCTGCCCGCATTGAACGCGAACTAGAACGGGCGGGACTGGGAGCGCGCGCGAACTCTTTTGTCGAGGAGCTTTCGTTAGGAATGAAGCAGCGCTTGTTATTGGCAAAAACGTTGCTTCACGATCCCCAGGTGCTCTTGTTGGACGAGCCCGCCACCGGGCTTGATCCACTTGGCCGTATCGAACTCCGGGACCGATTGACGCAGCTTAACCGCGACGGCGTCACCACCCTGATTTCCTCCCACATCCTCAGCGACCTCGAGGACATCTGCACGCAGGTGGCTTTTATCGACCAAGGCAGGAACACTCTCGATGCTGAAGGCCGCCCCGTGCTGGTGCTACAGGGACTCCCGGAAGCGTCGCTTGTAACTTGCGAAGTAGCGATCCTCGGGGAACCGCATGCCGCCGTTGCCGCGGTGGAGGGCTTTCCAGGAGCGCGCGTGGTGACGGCAGCGCCTGGCTTGTTGCGCATTGAGCTGATCGGCGGGAGCCAGGCTGCGGCCAAGCTACTGCGGCACCTGACCAGCGCCGGCGTCGATCTTGTGCGCTTTGACGCCCGTGGTCCTGCGCTGGAAGACCGGTACCGCAGCCTCTTTGGAGGAGCCCGATGAACCCGATGGGGCACAAAGAGTTACGGCAGCGCATGCGGGAGCGGCGCGCATGGTTGGTTCCAACCCTTTATCTCATTGCTCTGGGTGCGGTTGCGGCCATCAGTTACAAATTCAACTCTGGTGATCCGTTTGATCTAGGCCCGTGGAAGGAACCGCAGGGCGCCGAGATCGGCATGGCACTTTTCAGCACTGTGGCCTACACGCAGCTCACGCTCTTGCTGCTTCTGGTCCCTGTGCTGAGTGCGGGGACTTTCACCATCGAGAAAGAACAACGTACCCTGCCGGCTCTCTTGACCAGCTTGTTGAGCACCTGGGAGATTTGGTGGGGCAAATTCATCGCTGCCCTGCTGTTCCTGGTGCTGCTACTGGTTACGTCGCTACCTGTCCTGAGTTTGACTTTTGCATTAGGTGGCGTTGGTTTTTTGGACCTGGCGATAACTACGGCAACAACCCTATTGGTCCTGGCCAGCATGAGTTCAGTTGGCCTTTATTGTTCGTCCTATTTTCGTCGCAGTGTGTATGCAACTTCAGTCACCTACGCTTTTCTTGTGGCTCTGAGTATCGTGACCGTGGTCGCATTCCTGCTCCTCGAGCGGTGGTGGGCCTCGCAGCAGGTTCTGAGAGGAGGGTCACAGGAGCCCCCTTGGTGGGTGGCCACCCCCCTTTTCCTTAATCCCTACTTCCCACTGACCGTGGGGCGGTTCGCTAAGGAGGAGGTGATTCTGGGCTTGGGGGTCTCGCTGGCCCTTTTCCTTGGCATCGGGCTGCTCGCCGCGGTGCTGGCGCTCCGCAATCTCCGCAGAGGCTATGAGGATGTCTGAGCTTGACCTTCCGCAAAAGGCTAGTTAGGGCGAGTGTCTGCTGATTGCACTTCCTGCAGCACCCGCACCTTCCAGCGGTCCTCGCCCACCGTCATCACCACCAGATAATTCTGCGTGAGCTGCTGCGAGTTCACCGTCTGGTCGCCGTCGAGCACCTGCATTTCGAGATTCGCCGTGTCGCGGAGCTGCATGGCCGAGCCTTCGGGCGAATAAAAAAGGACTTCGAGTTTGTGGCCGCGATCGATATAACGCGTGCGCAGCCCGGCGCTCTTCTGCTTCTCGACACGATGGCCCAGCTTGTTGCGCGCGTCGCCAATGAAGCCTGCGTCCAGCGCTTGGGCGCGATTCTCACTTAGCGCTGTGGCCAATGCTTTCCACGCCGCCGCATAATCGCGCACGATTCGCCTTTTCCGTTGTTTCCTCGACCTCCCGCGCGGTCCCGCTCCCTGCATGTTCAATACGACCTTAGGGCCCTGTGCCGCGGCAGCTGCAAACAACATCATGGCGGCGACCACGACCCCGGCAAAGGTGCAGAAGCGTCTCACCGCCCGCCTCCAATGCGTATTGCCCATCACCACGCCGGAGGCGACCGAGATCAGCGCGCCATCTGAGAGCGGCAATTCGGTTCGCGCGGTGCCGCGCTTGATGCGCGCGTCCACGGTGCTGCGCCCGCGCTGGCCCATGGCTGTAAAAGTCACGATCGTGCCGTCGGGCACAGGATTGCCGCTGCAGTCGCGGATGGGATCGGTCTCAACCAGGATGGCCTTCTCTGTGCGTTGCGCCCGCATCCTCAGGTTGCACGGATCGGACACCTGCTGCACCACCCGCCTCTCCGCGGTCCCGTCGACGCTGACCACGAATTGCGCCGCGCCCTCCTTCCGGGCGGAATCCATGCGCGTCCAAGTGACTCCGAATTTGCTGGTTTCAATTCGCGGGGCTGGCGGCGCGTCGCCAACCGCCAGGGTGACCTTGACCTCCGTGGGCTCGCGTGGCGGTCTTCGCCGGCGAGAGGGGGATGGAGGTCTACCGCCTGCTCATCCCGCAGGCACACGAGGTTCTCCGGCCGGGCTGCTGGCTGGTGGTGGAGATCGGCTTCTCGATCGAGGCTGCCGTACGCGACCTCTTGCGTGATTGGAGCGAAGTGAGGGTCGTTACGGACTTGCAGGGGATCCCACGCGTGGTCGCGGCGAAGAGGTAGCACCGCACAACAGTCATCACCACCAGGGCGCTTACGCTTACTGGCGGTTGAAATACGAGAGTGGTGCGCGCGTGCAGCGAAAAAACTAAAGCAGGAAACGGTGACTAGCGGTCCCGCGAAATGCAAAAAAAAGAAAGCCACCCCCGGAGGGGTGGCCCTGGAAACCAATTCTATTTCCAGTTGGTAGTGCGGAGCGCCTGTTCTCCGGGATTCTTGGTGGTGAATTGCCCCTGGTTGCTCCGCGTCCTCGTTCCCGCCACCTCCGCCTGGGTGGATTCCACGCGGAAGTAATACCGTGTATTGGGCTGGAGGTCTTTCAGGTTGACCCGATGTGTCTGACCACCCTCCTCAGTCCCCTGTCCCCATGGTGCCTGGGCAGTCTTGGTCAAGGCGTTCGGGTCAGTTCCGTACCTCACAATCGTGCTCGACTTGAGGTTCGTGGACCAGGCAATTACCGCGGAATTGCTGTCCATGTGTTCGATCACCGGGCCATTGGTAATACGTACCCGGTTGTCGGCCACGCTTGCAGGTTCTGTCTTGAACTGCCCCTGGACACGCAGGGCGTCTTCAGGCGTGACAAGGTTGTAGTAGTAGATGGTGTCCGGTTGCAGATTGGTTAGTTCGACGTTGTGATCCTTCAGACCCCATGGACGCTGCGCCAGTTGATCCTGGTTATTGGGGTCCCTGCCGTACCGCACCTTGGTTTCAGCGGGCGCATTGGTGGTCCACCAGATTTTCGCTGAACTGTTAGCTACGTTCTGGGGGATCGGTCCCGCTTCGATCTTGATGTTGTCCTGGGCCCTTTCACCTCGCGCTGCACCCGTAGCAGCGGCGCCCTTGGTGCTTTCAGCAGCCGAGGCCTCACCTTTGGTCTGGAAGCTGTGGATGCTGCTAATTGCCCCGGTGCCCGTGATCTCGCCCTGGCCCGAGGTTACCTGGAAATGGTAGGTTGTGCCCGGCTTCAAGTTCTTAAGCGTAACCCTGTGGGTCTTGCCGCCCCACGGCGCTTGCGCCACTTGGTCCAGCTTGTTCCGGTCTGTGCCGTAATTCACAACCGTGCTCGATTCCACGTTAGTGGACCAAGCAATCACCGCGGAGTTTTCGGTCACCTGTTCTACGACGGGACCGTGGGTGATTTGGGTGGCCGGCCGCGCTTGCTCCTGTGCCGCCCAGGCCACGCTCGGCAGGGCGGCCGCGAAATACCATCCGGCCAATGCTGCGACAGCAATCAGAGTCAACCCTGTTCTTTTCATTACCTGTACCTCCCCTCGGTTGAATTGAATGGGTCTTCTGTTTGCGAAAACAACGAAGCTCAACGCTCTTCTATTAATGGATGCAATGTCTGTTTCGAGGGTGGGTTCCAATCGAGAGCTGCACAGCAGCTGTTCCTTTCAAGCGACCGGCTGCGGTAGCTCCGGCCCAAGCTCGTCCGGGACAAAGGCTTCTGGTGCCACGGGTGCCGCATTAAGCTACGGTCACAGCGTCCAAGGAAGGTGCTTTGGAGGATAGGCAGGGGGCCAACCGGGGCCACAAAAGGTCTTCAATCGTACGGCCCACTTCATCAAGAGACCCAACCGGCACTACGCGCATGCCTACCAGCTCTGCCAGCCGCAGGTACGAGCTGCGACACTCCTCCATGAATTCCACCGGGTACTCCGGCTTGCGCGCGCAGGCTTGTGCGGGGTCTGCATCGAGCAGCAGGGCGAGGTCAGGCTGTGGCACCATGGTGTTTAGCAGGCGAACATAGCCGCGGGCCACCCGATTTTTCAGCGGAAGGTTCGCCATCTGGTCGTAGATGTAACGGTCCAGAATGACGAGATCAGCTCCCGCGCGAAGTTGTTGGGCGAACACCTTCCGCAAGCGCACGGCGTCGAGGAAATAAAGCAGTGCCCTGGCAAGATCAACTGCCCAGTGGCGGACGTTCTTGTCGCGCCGCCGTACGGGTTTTCCCGGGCCGCCAATTCCTTGCTCGCCTCTGAACAAAGCATGAGCGATGCCGGCCCTGAGGCCGGGCAGAAGGACGACGTTGTCCCAAAAAGCCAATACTTGAGTGCGGCACCCCTTGGCTGACAAGGACGCACAGACATTCCTGATTTGTGTGCTTTTTCCGGCTCCGTCGAGCCCCGAAAAACTGACCACGATGCTGTTCTTCCGCTGCGGTCTCATAGTCGTCCGGCCCGGGTCTGGCTGTGGCCAAAAGCTACGCCGCCTGCGCGTCCTCTTCGGGAGCTTGGGTGTCGGCGCTGGGTGCCGCGAAAGGCGGCCAGGGAAACGGACCGATCGCCGTCTTTTCCAGACTCCGGCGGACAGCGGGCAGCTTCATTGCGTGCGGCAAAAAGCAACTGAAGCTGAGCACAGCATCGCTGGTCTGTTCATAGATCTCAAACAACCTATCACTGCCGGTCAACTCCAGAAGGGCAGCCGCCGGCGGGGTCAAGGCCGCCAGCTTGACGTCGCCGCCATGCTTCATGGCCCGCGCAAGGCAATGCAGCAACATCTCGATACCAGCGGCATCCATGTATCGCACTTGGCAAAGGTCAAGCACCAACTGCGTCCTATGGCGATTCAAGAAGGGTTCGACTTCGCTCAAAAACTGTTTGGCATTTTTGAGGTTCAGTTTTTCCGGGGCGAGTTTTACCACCACTGCGTCGCTCATTCTTCAGATCTCCTGGAAACCATAAGCTCCAATCTCGCAGGGCCGACTTCCGCAGAAATGGGTGAGCCCGCCCGCTCCTCTTGTTCGGAAGGCTTTACAAGACGATCCGGCGCCGCGGCCAAGCCGCGCTTCGGACGTAGCGCTTCAAAAACTGAACGGCAGAACTGCGCCGGCAGGAAAGTGGTTAGCGACGCCAGGCCGCTCAAGATGCGGAGCGGCGCCGAAGAAGAAATCGTGTCCACGAGGTGCGCATCCCTGATCTCCACTTCCACTTCGCGGACCAGGTGGAACAACCGGTTCAGTCCTACAACCGTGTGGCAGACATCCAGGCCAGGGCCAACATGGGTGTAGGGCAGCAAAGTCGTATCTTCCAGTACCGTCCCCCAGTCCACTTTGCTGTGGTGTTCCAGAGCGCTGTACCTGGTCACCACGGCTGCCGCACCCACTTTGGTTCGTCTTCCAATGAAGGCAGGAGCCACGATCCGGGCACCGCGCTGGATTCTTGCACCCCTTTCCACCCACAAGCCCGGCCGGACCTGCCTGCCTGCAGGTGTGATCTGCGCCCGGCCGGTGAATCCATCGATGGCCAAGCGCCGCAGATCCGCAGCGTCAGCCAGTGGATTGAAGTAACCGCGCAGGGGAAATGCGGGGCATGGGGTGCGGCTCTCTTTTAACTGGTGGCGTAGCAGATAGGCGACGTCGTTGCGTCGCGAAGCGCTGGCCACAAATGTGTCGACGGGAGCGCCATTCGTATCCACCACCGCGGTTATACGGCTGGCCCGGTCAAGGTGAAACTGTAGAAGCGGCTCAAGCTCCAGCTCCATGTAGGGCCCCAGTCGGAATATGAGAACCTGTTCGGCGCCCGAGTGGGCGGCTTCGGTGAAGCAGTTTTCGGCAGCCTTCCACAACTGCGGACCAGCCGCCTCGATCCAGGTCACCTGCGGGGAAAGCGAGCCGGGCAGGAATCGCCTGGCCTTAGAGGTGATGTCCGCGATGACCGTTGTGGCCGTCACTATCCCGCTGTGATGTAGCCATTCTAAGAGGCGCTGCAGCACCGAGCGGCCCAGCACGTCCAGCAGAGCGATGGGAACTTCCCCGATAGTTTCCGCCGGACTCCCCAAGCGCGCCTGCTGTTCGCTCGGGGTGCCGACCAGAACCAGGGCTCCTACTTGCATGACTTTGTCTCCGACTGGGAACCGTGAGGGGCCACTGGACTGCACGGCGGCGATAGGAGGGCGATGATTCGCGTTTTCCGGGCACGCGAATCGAGGGTATGCCAACCCGGGGTTGTTCGTTCACCATACTGCCGAGAGCATCTGACTCGATCAGTCTTCATTTATTTTCGGCTCTCTTCGAACGGGAATCCGGCCAGCGGCAATGCGGGTTTCCCAGCGCCATCGCGCCAAACCCCGTAAAGCGGCAGCAGTGTAGGAGATGAAAAACCCGCGACCCGGGTTGTCAGCTCGACTACTGCCAAAAGAAACAGGCCGGCGAATTAGCCCATCGCGGCTTTGTGGCTGACAACGTGGGCTATCCCAGGAGCATCTGTATTGTTGTCCCCAACGCCCGATTTTCCGCGGGCGGTGAACAGACATGGAAAAAAGCAGAGCGGTAGTGGTTATTCACGCGCCGGCCCATCTGGATTCCAAGCACGCGCGGCAATTCATGCGGGAAATCTTAACCATCCTCCACTCGGACCGGCCGCAAGTGGTTGTGGACCTGTCCCAAGTCAAGTCGATGGACTCAGCAGGAGTAGATGTGCTGGTAGGTTGCGTCCGCGCGGCGATGCGACGCGATGGAGAAATCAAGCTCGCCGCTCTGCCTCCGCAGGCAGCGGTGGTCCTGGAACTAACGCGCGCCGACCGCCTGTTTGAGATCTATGACAATGTCCCCAACGCGGTGATGAGCTTCAATGGGTTCCTGCCCAACATCCTGCGAGCACAGCAGCAGCGGCATCACGCCGCGGCTTAGCAACTGGAGTAACGCATGAGTGCCAACACCCTCCAAACTCGCTGCATCGCCGTCACCCTGGCGCTGCTGCTCTGCGGTCTGCCCGATGTAGCCTTGGCGGCGCCCCAGGGCAGCCAGCCGCAAGCCCCTCAGTCCGCGCCAGCTCAAGACAGTGTGCAACCCGCCATGCCTTACCCCGCACATCCTACGCTTGCGCCGCAGACCCAAACTGTCGAACCGCAAGCCGAGGAGCTGCCTGACGCGCCCAGTTCCGGGCTGCCAGCGCCCAGCACAATCCCAGCGGCGGAGGGCACGCCAGCAGCGCAGGCCGCTCAAGCTCCCTTGCAGCCTCCTCCCGCAAGAACCCAGGAACCGGTTGGGACGGCCGCCGCGGAGCGCGGCGTCACCCGCGGCGGGCCCGCGTCCAAGCCCGCAGGCGTTGCTATTGCACCGGCCAAGCAGCGACAGGTGCGCTCCCTGCTGATCAAGTTCGGAGCCATTGCCGGAGCCGGCCTCGCCCTTGGCGCTGTCTTCGCGCTTTCTAAGGGCACCAGCAGCCGACCACCCGGGGCACCTGCGCCATAACTATGACTACGCGGGGCGGAAGCGGACCGCTTGGTCGCCCCGAGACCGATCACGTCGAGCCCTCTCTTATCGCAGAACCGGCGGGCGAATGTGAGCCAACACGCGCTGCTGGGACGACATCCTAAGCTGCAGGCATGGCAGTCCCTCAAGGAGAGTTTCATCATGCCTGTGGTGTCTGCGCAAAAGTTTGGGCTGGCCATTCCAACCTTAAACGAAGCCGGCAACATAGCAGTGCTGATCGAGCGACTCCACGCCAGCCTGGAGTCACTAGGGATCCACTACGAGCTGATCGTAGTGGACGATGACAGTCGAGATGGCACTCAGGAGATTGTTGCACAGATGGCAAAAGACGATCCTCGTTTGAAGCTGCTGGTTCGCAAGGGCGAGCGCGGGCTGGCTGGCGCCGTGCTCTGTGGCTGGCAGCACACCGACGCCGAACTGTTGGGAGTCATCGACGCTGACCTGCAGCATCCGCCCGAAGTTCTTCCCAAACTGGTCAGGGCGGTCGAAGACGGATACGACATTGCCATCGCCAGTCGTTATGCCCAGCCGGACTCGGTCACGGGGTGGAACTTCGCCCGGCGCTTGGTTTCCGCGTTAGGCACGTGGGTGACGGCGCCGCTACAAAGACCGGGTCTCCGGGTCAAGGATCCTCTGTCGGGTTATTTTGTCCTGCGGCGGAAATGCGTCGACAACGTGCATTTGAAACCGCAGGGGTTCAAGATCCTGCTTGAGATCCTTGTCCGAGGCAACTGTCGCTCGGCAGTCGAGATCCCGTTCCAGTTCGGCCTACGCCAGGCCGGCGAGAGCAAGGCCAACTTCAAGGTTGCCTTGGACTATTTCTTCCAATTGGGGCGCCTGTCTCGTGCATTGCGCCTAAGACCGAGGTAATCGCGGGCCATGAAGATCTGTTTTGTTAGCACGTTTCCTCCCAGTCGCCGAGGGTTGAACGAATACGGGTATCACATTGCCAAGGAACTACAGCAGGATCCGACGCTGAGTCTGGTCATCCTCGCGGACCGCCTGCCGACACCACAGCCCCAGGAAGACAGCGGCGAGTTCAATGTCATCCGCTGCTGGTCCTTTAACAGCTTGGCGAATCCCTGGTGCTTGCTGCGCAAGATCCGAGAACTTGATCCCGACGTAGTCTGGTTCAATCTCGGGTTTGCCTCGTTCGGCAACAAGCCGCTGCCAGCTTTCGCTGGTTTCGCCATCCCGGCGATGGTGCGCGCCACCGGCCACTATACCCACGTCACTCTTCATCAGTTGATGGAAACGGTGGACCTGAAGGACGCAGGCGTTAGGTTTCCACGCCTCTACAAAATCGCAGGTTTCATTGCTACCCGGCTGCTGCTGATGTCCAACTCCATCTCGGTGCTCCTGCCAGCCTATCGCCGCACCCTGATTGAAAAATATCGGGCAGAGAGCATCCACTTCCGAGCCCACGGGATTTTCTCCGCAAGACCCGAATACCCGGACATTTCCCTGCGCGCAAATCCCACCCAGCGCATCCTGGCCTTTGGCAAGTGGGGTACCTACAAGCGGCTGGAGCAGATGATCGAGGCCTTCAAGATCATCAATGAAAAGCTCCCCAACGTTGAGCTAGTAATTGCCGGGGGCAACCATCCCAATATGCCTGGTTATGTGGAGTCCGTTGCGGAGAGGGTCAGAGATAACCCTCGGATACGGTGCCTTGGCTATGTGCCCGAAGAGCAGGTTCCAGAACTGTTCAGCAAGGCCAGCGTGGTGGTGATGCCCTATACCTCCTCGGCCGGATCCAGTGGCGTGGCCCATCTGGCTTGCCAGTTTGGAGTTCCAATCCTCTCGGCCGAGGTGTCTGATTTCCGCGAACTGGCCAATGCGGAGGACTTGGCGGTTCTTTTCTATCCCATCGGCAACGTAGAGGCATTGTCCCAGCAGGTAATAGAACTGCTGCAGGACCCCGAACTGCAGCGTGAGATGTCAGAAAGGAACTTTTCCGCCGCACTGCGCATGACCATGCCACAGATCATCTACCAGTATCTGCGCTCCTTCCACCTGCACCGGCGCACCAAGGCACTGCAGCCGATCACGCGTTTTCGGCGCCTGCCGAGTTGGATCTCTTCCCGCCCCTCCCTTGCGCGCCTGGTCGCTCCCAAAGGCGCCCCCTGGGGCTAGCCTGCTCCAGCTCCTCATCTGTGACTGCTAGCACTAGCAGCCCCCAGGGCGCGGGCTTGCGCCCTGGTGAGTTTTACCAATAGCTAAAGCTCAGCTTATCCAGCCACGCCGAATAGGGCTCCTGTCGGTAGTTACCATCAAGCTGAAAGTTTATCGTGATGCCGTACCAGTTGGTCGGCGTCGGCGGTTCGTAACGGTTCATCCAGTGCCTCTGACCGTTCAGTTCGATGTAGACGTAATGGAGCTGATCATCCCAAGTGCGTTCCACCTCAATCACGACGTGGTTCCAAGCATTGGTATTGGGATAGCACGGGAAGCCGGTGGACTCCCAGCGCTGCAGGGTGTTATTCCAGACATCCCACATGTTTCCGCCGAGTACCCGGCACTCGTGTCCCCAGATGAAGGACTTGCCGCCAAAGAACTGGTTGATGTCGAACTCGATCGCCTCCATGGCATGAGCATTTGTGAAGTAGAACCAGACGTCATACTTAAAGTGGTGCACCTGGGTAACGATATTGTTGACATCCAGCCTTCCCGAGCCATCCCCGATCAGGTGCCGGTTCCAGAGCACGTTGGAATAGGGATACTGGCCCCAGATGTCGAACTTGGTGGCGTCGCCGCTTAGGGAAGGGTTCCCCTGGTGCTGGGTCATGGCATAACCCGCTGGGGTACCGGTGCCCGTGACGTTACCCGCGCATTCGGTACACGAGCCCCAGCCGCTTTCGGCTTGCATCATGTTCCAAGTGCCGGTGAGCTGCGTGCCCACATTAGGGCTGTTGTACGTTGCACCCACAGAAAGGTTTAGCGGGACATCCGCATAGTTGCCCCTATTGTCCCAAGCTTTCACCAGAACGCGGTGAGGACCCGGGCTCATGTTGATGTACGTGTCGAGGTTGTAGGAATTGATCCTGAAGGCGTCCTGGCTATCCACGTTGATGGTCATAGAGGAAATGCCATTCGGGGAGGAAGCCGAGGCGACAAAACGCACGGGAGAGCCGACACTGGTGTTAT
>DASYTX010000282.1:0-8072 GCA_036001865.1 Terriglobales bacterium | reverse complement strand
GGAACATTCTTCGTACCTCGGGGGCAGTGCCAATGACCTGATCAACGGCGTAGCGGTGGACAAAGCTGGAAATGTCTACCTCACTGGAAGCACAGCTTCGGCCGACTTCCCGGCGACCTCCGAGGCAGGCACGTGCTTTGGTGTTGGCAAGGGAGCTGTTTCCAGTGTGTTGCGCGATGCATACCGCAGGGCGAAGAGCGTGTTCCGCCCCAGTTCCTCGATGATTGCGGCGAAGCTTGCGCCTCATCTGGGCTCCGCCGTTTACTCCACTTGCATTGGCGAAAGCCGGGGAAGGGCCTTGGCCCTGGCACGCTCCGGCGAGTTCGTCATATTGGGGGACACGTCTTCTTCAGATTTCCCAACCACGCCCTCTGCCATTCAGCCGAAGCTCAAGGGCAATCAGGATCTGGTGGTAGTGAAATTCAGCCCCCCTTGATCGGCAGGAATCGCAAACGATCAGCCGGCTCGGCAGGCTGCGAATCGAATTAATGTGCGGCCACGGCTCTGGGAGGCGCCACGACTCGCTCGCAGCACGTTTGGACTACGTCACGACTGGGAGCAGATAGCAAATCGCGCGACCAGCAACGACCGAATTCCCGTTCAAAAGGACTGCGCTTTGAGCATGCCTCCCACACGCCCACCGAAAAGATTCGATCCGAGTGCCTCGGCTTGGGAACCCGGGAGCGGTAAGGTCGATTTTGTCGGAGAAAAAGAATTCCAAGATGAGTAGGATCAGCAGCCCTCTGCGAAGGATTCTCATCCTGGCCTTCGAAACTTGGCTGGGCAGTGCGGAGGTCAGTTCGTGCCGGGAGTCAAGTCGTACTGCTCGATGATGGCTGCTACACCGACGCTGGGGCCTGCTTTGGACTCGATCACGCGCACGACCTTACCCCGACATCGCACCCGGAGGCTCTCGGTGAGCGTGAGTTCGGATGGAAGGGTGAGGACCATCTCGATCGCAGCGCCTTCGGGCAATTTCGATTCAAGATGAAAGAAGGCACCGCGGGCGCTGACGTCATGGGTAACACAGGTCTGTTCGCGCGTGCCGTTGTCCAGCGAACGCACGATCACCGGCAGCCTGAGGCTATAGCGCTCCTCGGTTCGCCGCTCAGGTCGGGGTTGCTGCATAGCTGACTCTCTATCTGCCGCTTTGCTCGACGGAATTCCAGCGGGCGGATCGTGACGTTTTGGGGCCGGAGCAACAAGAATGGTGCAACCTAACTGCCAAGGCCCGGCCCACGCCCTGGCTGGCATCACACAGCGGAAGTGCAACAAAGGAAAGGGAATGTGAGCCGCTTGCAAATTGCAGAGTCAGCGCCCCGCCGGCCCGGAAAGCAAACTTTTGCCTATTTCGTGAACCGGGTCACCGCCGATTTCCCATTTTGGGAACCGCTTAAAAGCTGGGCCAGGCGTTCCAGACGTAACTTCGGACAGGAGCGCGCTTCTGCTAGATTGTGACGGGAAGTTGTGGCCCGGGCGCGCTGACCGGAGCGGGGGAACATGCGGGTACTGGTTACTGGGGGAGCAGGGTACATCGGCAGTCATGCGGCGCGGGCGCTGGCCCAGCGCGGCCATAAAGTAGTTCTCTACGACAACCTTTCCACAGGCCACCGCTCGCTGGCGGGCAACCTAGAGTTGTTGGTCGGCGATGTTGGCGACCAGGCTCGCCTGCGCGAGGTGCTCTCGAGAACCGACGCGGTGATGCATTTCGCCGCCCACGCCTACGTCGGCGAGTCCGTCCAGAACCCGCGCAAATACTTCGACAACAATGCGCGTTCAGGGCTGGCGTTGCTGAATGCCATGCTCGATGCCGGCGTCGCCTACTTCGTCTTCTCCTCTACCTGTGCGGTGTACGGAGTTCCGAGCAAAGTGCCGATTCCTGAGGACACACCACGCCTGCCGGTCAATCCCTACGGCGCCTCCAAGCTTTTCGTGGAACATGCGCTGGAGGCTTACAGCCAGGCACACGGACTGCGCTTTGCGGCGCTGCGCTATTTCAACGCCGCGGGCGCGGACGAAAGTGGCGAGATCGGCGAACTCCACAGTCCGGAAACTCACCTCATCCCGTCGATTTTGGAAGCAGTCAGCGGGCTGCGGCCCGAGCTGCAGGTCTACGGCAATGACTACCCGACACCCGACGGTACCTGCGTGCGCGATTACATCCATGTCAATGATCTGGCCGAAGCCCACGTGGCCGCACTGGAGTATTTGGCCGAGGGCGGGCCTTCCATGGCGCTGAACCTCGGTACCGGCCATGGTCACTCCGTCCGGGAAGTGATCAGCATGGTGGAGCGGGTAACCGGCCAGAAGGTACCGCAGCGCGTCTGTGCGCGCCGGCCCGGTGATCCTCCGATCCTGGTCGCGGACGCCACCCGCGCCCAGCAGGTGCTGCACTGGAAACCACGGCGCTCGCTGGAGCACATCGTGGACACCGCTTGGCGATGGATGCAGAGCTGCCTGCAAAAGTCGGCGGCGACCCCTATGGGGACACACGGCTGAGAATCCCTTCACGGGTGGGCTCGGCCACACAGATGGCAGAGCTACAACCGGGCGCTAGACTTCACTCGTCAGGTTGTGCTTGAGGATGCAC
Source organism: Terriglobales bacterium (assembly GCA_036001865.1). Classification (GTDB taxonomy): domain Bacteria; phylum Acidobacteriota; class Terriglobia; order Terriglobales; family Acidobacteriaceae; genus DASYTX01. The sequence goes on along the minus strand of DASYTX010000282.1, from coordinate 5,482 downwards.
CAGAGGGTGCGCACCCCATCCTTCCAGCCGATCTTCTTACCCTCTTCATAGGTGCGCCCGGAGTACGAGATTCCCACTTCGTAAATGCGATATCGCTTGGCAGCCACGCGTGCCGTAACCTCGGGCTCGAAACCGAAGCGGTCTTCGGTCAGCCTGATGGACTGGATTACCTCCCGCCGGAAGACCTTGTAGCAGGTCTCCATGTCCGTCAGGTTCAAGTTGGTGAAGGCATTGGAGAGCAAGGTGAGGAACTTGTTGCCGAGGTAGTGCCAGAAGTAGAGCACGCGATGGGACTGGCCGCCGGCAAAGCGCGTGCCGTAGACCACGTCGGCCTTGCCATCAAGGATGGGTCGGATGAGCTTGGGATACTCGTTGGGGTCGTATTCCAGGTCAGCATCCTGCACCAGGACGATTTCGCCGCTGGCCGCGGCAAAGCCGCTGCGCAGGGCCGCTCCCTTGCCGCGATTTTTCTCGTGATACAAGACCTTTATGCAGGAATCGGGCGGGAGACTAAGCAGCTTCTCCCGGGTCCCGTCGGTGGAGCAGTCGTCGATGATGATGAGCTCCTTTTCCATCGGGGCGACCGGGGAGTCGAGCACGCGCCCTATGATCTCGTCGATCGTGTTCTTCTCGTTGTAGACCGCCATCACGACGGAAAGCCTCATCGAGCGGCCACCTTTGGTCCTGCTGTTCTAAAACTGCATTCTAAGGGATGCTGTACGCCCGGTCAGGTATCGCGCTCGCTACCCCGCAAGCCTCCAGCGAAACCGAGGTGGAACCATATTCGGTTGTGATAACTTAGGCTCTTCTGGCTGTGTGCTCGGCAGTTCCAGCCGGGAGGACGTCTTGCGTCTGGCCATTGTAGGTTCAGGATACGTAGGCTTGGTGGCGGCGGCGTGTTTTGCCGAACTGGGCCACGAAGTCATTTCCATCGATAACGACTTCAGCAAACTGGAGCAGTTAGAGCGCGGGCAGATTCCCATCCACGAGCAGTACCTTCCAGAACTGCTGGCCCGCCATCGCGGCCGCCGGCTGAGCTTTTCCAGTTCGCTGCACGATTCCATCCGCGCCGCCGATGTCATCTTCATTGCCGTCGGTACCCCATCCACTGAGCACGGAGAAGCAGACCTCTCTTACGTTGAGGCGGTGGCGCGAGAACTGGCCGGTGCCGTCGACAGCTACAAGGTGGTGGTGGAAAAGAGCACCGTGCCGGTGTTCACCAGCGAGTGGATCCGCAAGGTGATGTTGCTCAACGGCGCTCTCGCGGGGCGGTTCGATGTGGCTTCCAATCCCGAATTCCTCCGCGAAGGCACGGCGGTGTGCGATTTCCTCTATCCTGACCGCATTGTGATCGGCGCCGACAATGAGCGCTGCGCTGGCGTGCTGTGCGAAATCTACGAACCGCTGACCAGCGGCCGCTATTACCAGACCAATAGCCTGGCCCCGCCGCCAGCCGGGGTGCGCGTTCCTCCGCCTATTATTGTGACTAGCACCAAAAGCGCGGAATTGATCAAGCACGCTTCCAACGCGTTTCTCGCTACCAAGATTTCCTTTATCAACGCAGTGGCCAACCTCTGCGAAGCGGTGGGCGCCAATGTGGAGCAGGTGTGCGAGGGCATCGGCGCCGATTCGCGCATCGGCCGGCGCTTCCTGAACCCAGGCATCGGTTATGGGGGTTCCTGCTTCCCCAAAGACCTGCTGGCTTTCCAGGCGGTGGCCCGCGAATGCGGCTACGATTTCGGACTGTTGGAGGAGGTCATCCGCATCAACAACGAACAGCAGCAACGCTTCCTGCGCAAGGTGCGAAGCGTGCTGTGGACGCTGCGCGGCAAGAAGCTCGCAGTGCTGGGATTGGCCTTCAAGGGAGGAACTGACGACGTGCGCGAGTCTCCTGCCATCAGCTTTGTGCACAAGCTGCTCAAGGAAGGCTGCGAAGTCCGCGCTTACGATCCCGCCGCGATGGAGAAGGCGCGGGAAATCCTAACGGCATCCGCCATAAGTTATGCCCGCGACCCTTATGAGGCTGCGGTTGGTGCCGATGCGCTGCTCCTCCTCACTGACTGGAAAGAGTTTGCCGAGCTTGATCTTGATCGCTTGCGCGAGCAGTTGGCCTATCCCATCGTCATCGACGGCCGCAACCTTTTCGACCCGCAGGTGATGGCCGAGCACGGCTTCATCTACAGCAGCATCGGCAGGCCGGACGTGCATCCCCGGGAAAGGGAAGTCAAAGCGGGCGCTGCGGCCTACGACCGGTCTGATTGACTCAGTGGTCACGTGGCGTGGCCCGCTCGAGTTTCCGGGTTTCCACACTACCGCGTATCTACGGCACCTCCACCACCTCCGCCCGTGGCAGAAGGCGGCTTCACGCTCAGCAAGGAGTGCACCCGCATAGGTGCCACGGGCTGAGAAGGAATACCCTTACCGGGAGGAGGAGACGAACGCAGCCGGATCTTTTGTCGTCTTGCGCGAGCCCAGGGCGAGCGCGCGCTGCTGTGCATCGGCAATTTGCCCTATAGTCATTTTCGGGGCAATCGAGTTGAGAGCGAGCTTGGCGGGTTCGTTGCCGCTGGCCGCCGCCAGGGCGAACCAAACATAAGCATTGATGTAATCCCGTGGCACCAGCTCGCCGTCGCGATAGAGGCCCGCCAGGTAGTATTGAGCGTCAGCCCAGCCTGACTCCGCTGCTTTGCGGAACCACTTCATCGCCTCGGCGTCGCTCTTGGGTACACCGCGTCCCTGCTGGTACAGGGAGCCGATCTGGTAGGCGGCTTCGGAGAGACCCTGGTCGGCGGCTTGCTGGAAAAACGCCAGCGCCTGTTTCAGGTCCTGCGGTTGACCGCGTCCTCCGGCGCACATCTTACCCAGCGCGAGCTGCGCCGGGGCATACGACTGCGCTGCGGCCATGCGGAGCCACTTCACCGCCTCGGCGTCGTCGCTGCGAACCCCGCGTCCGTTGGCGTACAACGTTCCCAGGCTGTATTGGGCTTCGCGAACGCCGCGCTCGGCAGCCTTTTGGAGCCACTGCGCCGCGCGGGCTTCATCGCGAGGAACGCCGCGGCCCAGCAGGTACATCGCGCCTAAATTGCTTTGCGCATCGGCATTGCCTGCCTCTGCCGCCGCCCGAAACCAGCTCAGCGCTTGCTTGTCGCTTTTGACGGCACCCCATCCACTCGCGCGCAACACGCCCAGATTGTTTTGTGCGCCCTGATGTCCTTGCGAGGCCGCCCGGGCATACCACTTCACGGCGGCAACCTCGTCCCGTCGTACGCCGGCTCCCTTTACGTGAAGATTGGCCAAGCGGAACTGTGCTTCGGCATTGCCCCGCTCAGCCAGTTTCAGATACCACCTTGCGGCCGCGGCCGGTTCGCGCGGCGGTTCGCCCGGCAGTTCGGACCAACGCGGCTGCGGCCGAGCCATCTCTGGGATCTTTGTAACGGTGACCTTTAGCCGCGTAGCATCGACTGGTTGCTTGAGATTCTGTGGCGCGGAAAGCTTGACATTCTCATTCGGCAAGGAAGCAACGATCATTTCCCCGGCAGCCTTTCCGCTGCCGCTCTGGGGCCCGGGCAAGCGCGACACCTGCGTTTTTTCTGCCGGCCTAATGGGTAGCACTACCTCGAGCCGGGGAGGATTGAGAAGCAGAGATACCCAATAGCGAGCTTTGTCGGTCGTGTCCAGCACCAGGCGGGCTGTGGTGGGCTCATGCTGTGCGATACGGACCCGGCGCAGCGGTCCTACTCCCACTGCCACCTTCCGGCCGTTGAAGCGCTGCGTTGCCCATGTCCCGCGCAGATCGAACAGAATCCGGTCTGGGTCGTAGGCGCGTTTGCTGCTGTATTCGACGCCACCATCGAGCTGAACGATAACGCGCACCGCATCTGCCGTACGTTCGATCAGCAGGTCGGTAATTTCAGCGATGCGGCGCGGCGTGCGGGATTCGGTTGCGGCAGAGGTTGCGGGATTCACTGGCTGCGATTGTCCGGCAGCTCCCGCCATGAGCATGAAGGGGAGAAGCAGCCCGATGCCGCACTCGCGCAGGGCAGGCACCATCCGCCAGAAGGAACGAGGATTCAGGGGAACAGCCAAGCTGGCCCCAGTGTAACTCGGAACGCGCCCAGGTTGGCAGGGAGCGGAACAAGTTTGGCGCCCGCAAACGTGGGCATTCTATGATGGTCCGATTGGGCAGCCCGCAACGGGAACCGCTATCATCGTGGCCCATGGACAGAGCCTCATCTAAATGGCCAGGCTGGAGGCGTCTGCGGCGTGGCCTGTTGGCGGTGTTGGCGTTCCTGGGCGCCGCGATGCTCGTGGTTACCTTCAGCCCATTCGTGGAATGGGCTGGCCGCAGGCTGGCCGGGCCGTGGCGCGACCCCCCGGGTGAGGTCCTGGTGGTGTTAGGTGCGGGCGTGTTGGGTGACGGCGTTCTCACCTACAGTTCGTACGTGCGCAGCCACTACGCCATCCGGGCCTACCGCGATGGTACCTTCCGCAGCGTGGTGTTGAGTGGTGGTGGAGGAAATTACGGCACCGAGGCGGAGTCGATGGCGGACTTTCTCGAAGGTAACGGTGTGCCGCGTACCGCCATGATCTTAGAATCCAAGTCCCACAACACTTACCAGAATGTGATGTATGCGATGCCGCTATTACGTCCGCTGCCCGGACGAAAAATACTAATGACCAGCGACTACCACATGTTTCGCGCTCACCGCGTGTTTCAGAAGCAGGGGGTGAACATCGAACCGCGACCTATCCCCGACGTCCTTAAGCGCGGCAACACCTGGCAAGGCCGCTGGTCGGCGTTTCTTGACCTGTCGCTAGAGAGCGTGAAAATCCTCTACTACTACTGGAAGGGATGGATCTGAACGCGCTGAGGAGACTCCGACCCAGTTTTGTCCGGCCAGCGTCACTCCGCCCGCGACATTGAGGGCGCCCGCTGCGATGTTGGTCGCATAGCTGGGCGCACTCGCGCGAAGCTCACTGTATGGTGGTGCCGACTCTGGCCTGAAACGCCAGAAGAATAAGGTCGGCGCGGCGTTGGACGCCATACTTCGCCAGCAGGTTCGAGACGTGAAACTTCACCGTACGCTCAGAGATTTTCAGCTGATTGCCAATTTCCTTGTTAGATAAATTGTCGAGCAGCCCTGCGAGTATCTCTTCTTGGCGGCGACTCACCTTCCAGGCCGGCTTGGGCAAGGTGCGCCCTAAGCGGCCCTGGTGCAGAGTCTGGTCGATAAATCGCGAAAGCAGCGCACGCGGCACCCAGTGTCGCCCGCTGGAGACTGCCTCGACAGCGTGGATTAGATGGGCCGCTGCTTCCTTGTAGTTCAAAAGGCCCTTCACCCCTAGTTGCAGCAGCGGCAACGAGGTCTGCTCGTCGAACTTGTCAGCCAGCACGATCACCTGCGCTTTGGAATGCTGCTCCAGAATGCGTGTGACCAATCTGTTTGTAAATTGCGGCACGCTGTGGGCATCCACCACGTAG
>DASYTX010000281.1:0-5192 GCA_036001865.1 Terriglobales bacterium | reverse complement strand
CACCACATTGGCGCCGCTCTCGACGAGCTGCCGCAGCCGGCGGACGCCCTCCGGCTTGAGGCGCGGCTTGAGGCGGTAGCGGAAGTGCTCGTCGCCCAGCAGATCGAGGCGGTCCTGACTGACGCCGCGCAACACGGTATGGAGCACGCGCGTGGCGACGCGGCGGTGCGTGAGATATAGAAGCGGGCGGAATAGGGCCATCAGCGCCATCAGGCCACGCCGCGCCCAGCGCTCAGCAAAGCTCTGCGCGTTCCAGGTGAAGAATGCCACCGGGCGCACGGCAGTCAGGTTGAGCAGGCTACCCTCCACCCGCCAGAAGACGTACTGAGACGCCTGCACATCCCGCCGGGTATTTTGTTCTGTTGAATTCACGGGCACAGTTTTCGTCCGTCCCGGAAGGGAAGCTACATTAGCTGCGCCGGGAACGCGTAGTCAAAACCAATATTCTACCTGAGCGAGGCAAGCGAAAATGCCCATTGGGGCTGGTATGGTCGCTATTTTGAAAGTCGGCGATACTCCCAACAAAAGCCAGCCAAAAAGACAAGACCGAACAATATCCAGGCAAATGGGGACCGTGAAAACGCCACGATATCAAATCCGATAGCTGCGCCTTCTTTACGCCGAATCACCAGGTTCCCCACTGCAAGGGCAACAAACGGAGTCAGAACTATCGCTAGTACCAGGAACAGAAGTCCCATTGCGAGACTCTTGACCCAGATCATCTCGCGATTCCTATGTGCGGTTTATGTTCAGTAAAGAATACGACCGCCGGTGGCAGCGGCGGCCGGGTTTTTTGGTTGTCATGCTGAGCGGCAGCGAAGCATCCCTACCTGAAAAACGGCTCCGCGGGTAGGGATTCCTCGCTCCGTTCGGAAGACAATCCGAAAGCTGCGGTAAGGTCTTTGTCGCCGTTGGCAACGGCGGCCGCAACGGACCTGATTTTTAGTCGCCCGCGACCGGCTCTTCCACCGCCGGGACCGGTGCTGCTTCCACTGGAGTGGGCTTGAGCGAAGTTAGCGGGATAAAGTTCTCCTGATCCGGTTCCTTCAGCACGTGCTTGCGATAGAGCTTGGCCATTTGCTCGTTTTCTGTCTGCTTGAGCCGGGCGTCGCGCGCGCGGAGTTTCTCCTCACGGGCGTTCTTCGCAATGCCCAGGCGGTCGAGATCCTGCTGCTCCTGGTTGGTGACCAGTTCCTGGCGCAGCTTCACCACCTTGCCGGCGGTGACGATCTCGCCGCTATCCATGTTGACGCGCTTGCCGCCGGCGAAGATTTCGTGGCGGCCGTGCTCGTCGTACCACTTGCTGAGGGTGGCCGTCATGTGCATGCGCTCGATGATGTTGCGCCAGCCGATACCGGTGTTGTAGGCGCAGAAGGAGATCTCGCCCTCCTGCGTGGCATACGGAATGATGCACTGCTCGGTGCGGCGGAAGTCGTAGTTGAACAGGTCTTGGAACCACATGCCGGCAATGAAAAGGATGTTCCAGCGGTCCTTACGACGGTGCTCGATGTCCTCGATAGTGCGGTCGCTGCCGACCTTGCCGTAAGCGCCCTGCTGCGCCTTCTTACGTCCGCCGAAGCCCTTATCGAACTTCATCAGCAGGTCAAAGATGGTGAACTGCGGCGTGGTCTTGAAAGGATCGTAGTTGCGCATCACCGCTAGCGCCATGCCCAGCAGCGAGAGGGACCGCCCGCGGCCGCCGTCGGTGATCTTGGCCACGTCGCGCGCGAGCTGGTCGGCGTTAAGGAACGAGGTCAGCACGGCGGCGTCCTTGGTTTCCTTGTCCACCATGATGGCCATGCCCACGCCGCAGTTGGGATGACAGCCGCAGCTCAACTGGCCCCACTCCGCTGTGGGACCATGCACCACGTCGGCCCAATCGGAGAAGGTACTGATGAACGACAGCGGGAACCAGTCGCGCGCCGGTTCCCCCAGCCCTGTCTGGCTCTTCACGTCGTGCGCCAGATGAGACAAGGTGTAGCGCTGGGCTGCGCGGCGCTCGTCAGTGATGGCCTCGTCGCGCCCGGTGAACGACACCGGCTGGAACGAGCAAAAGGAAATGATCTTGGGGTTGTCGAGAGCGAACTTGATGATCTTGCCCACCTGCTCGTTGTTGATGCCGTTCAAGATGGTGGTCACCGGCACCACTTCGACGCCCGATTTGTACAGGTTCTCGATGGCCTGCAGCTTTACGTCAAACAAGTTACCGACTTTGCGGTGCGCGTTAGCGGCGTTGCCGATACCGTCGAACTGCAGGTATGCGTAGCGCAGGCCTGCTTCCGCGGCCTGCTGGCAGAATTCGAGGCTCTTGGCGAACTCGATGCCGTTGGTCGCCGCCTGCACCGAGTTGTAGCCCACCTTGCGGGAGTAGCGTACGGCGTCGAGGAAGTAGGGCGAGAGCGTGGGCTCGCCGCCGGAGAACTGCACCGACATCTGCCGCCTGGGCTTGATGGAAATCGCGTTGTCCAGCAGCGTCTTGATCTCTTCCCACGTCAGCTCATGGACAAAGCCAACCTGGTTGGCGTCCATGAAGCAGGGGTCGCACATCATGTTGCAGCGGTTGGTGAGGTCGATGGTAAGCACCGCGCCGCGTCCCCAGCGCACCGTGCTGGTGCCGTGGTTGTGCAGCTTCTCGTCGTTGTGTGAGCGCATGTCGCGCCCGGGGAAAGTTTCTTCCAGGTGACGGAAGAAATCGACGTCCATTGCCATCACGTCTTCGAAGTGCCCATGCTTGGGACAGTCCTTGACCATCAGGATCTTGCCGTCGCGCTCGATGATCTGCGCCTTGATCTCGCCCACCCGCTCATTGAGCAGGACCTCGTGCGGCACCTTGCCGTCCAGAATCTGCTGGCGGATTTCCGGCACGCAGCGCGGGCAAAGCGAGTCCGTGCTGCGCGGCCAGCCCAGCGGTGGCTTGGTCTTCTGGTAAGACTTCAGCAGCGGCTTGTCCGACCATTTCGGCGTAAACGACGGCCTTTGGCTGATCCGGTTGAGCCGTTCGAAGACGAACCACCCTGCGCCCGCGGCGTAGGTCAGAGCTTTCTCCACATACTTGATGGGCTTATGACGCATTTCAGGCTCCTGAATGGAAACCGTCACCACGCAAGCGTACCCGACACACCACGGGTACAGAGTGCCGAGAGATATCCCTACATCTCATGTCATCCTATTCAGCGCCAAAGGATTGCCCCAACCGCGAAAGACTGAAAGGCGGGAAATCAGGGTTTAGCGGCGCAGATTCGCATTAATCGGAGCTAAGCTATTGAAAAATAACGGGGAACTTTGCCTGCCGGCGGGTTGGAAGGTGCTACCCCGCTGCGCCAGGGAGTTGCAGCCTGGGTCAGATAGTACTACCCTTTTCTCGCAGATGGCTGTGGGTGGTGGAGGCAGGTTTTTTGCCGTTTCCCCTGCTTTGGATTCCCCGAAGGAGAACGGCGTCAGGCGGAGTCACGCCATCCACAGCCCTTCCCGTGTCGCAACCCGCATGCCGCCAACTACGCCGCCGCCGATTCGCGCTGCAGGCGATCAATCTTGGCCGCCATGATGAAGTCGCTCTCCGTCAGCCCATCAATCTTGTGTGTCCAGATCTTGATCTCTACCTTCCCCCAAGTCAGGAAGATGTCGGGGTGATGGCCTTCCCGCTCGGCAGTCTCGCCGACGCGGTTTACGAAATCTAGCGCCGTGCGAAAATCTGGAAACGTGAATGTCTTGGTGATGTGGTGCTCGTTGACCACCTCCCAACCTTGCACCTGGTTCCGCAGTGTCTCGAGTTCTTTTCCCTTCAGCGGCGGGACGCCTCCGCGGCAGGGAACGCAACTCTTGCTCGCCAAGTCTGACATCGAATTCCTCCGTAGAAAAAATTCAGCCGCGCCTAGCAGCCGGGCATAAGGGCGCAGCCGGTCTTCTGCATGAAAGCGTCACGCGCGCGGTCGCCAATTTCCAGCAGCCGCCGGGCCGCGCGGCGAGCCCGATCCTGCGCTTCGACGTCCACCGCCAGTCGCGACAAGACAACGCAGCCTGACTGATGGTGGCGCTCTTCGTCCGGGTTGATGACTTCCCGGTACAGCCGCGCAATCTCCCCTAGTCCCGCGCGCTCCAGGAATTTCAGGAACTGCGCGTTGCGGCGTCCGCCCATGGCCTCACGCGCCACCAGGGCGGCAGCGATGCGCTCTTCAGTGGTTTTGAGGGTGCGCAGGAACTCGAGCACCGGGCTGGGCGGATCGAGAGGGTTGTAGCCGGTGAGGTCCACGCCCTGCGCGCGCACCAACTCTTCCAGCAACTGGTAGTGCCGGGCCTCGTCTCCGGCATGACGCGCCAGCGCGAGCTTGGCTTCAAGCTCCGACGTCGTGGCCACCCAGGACGCAGCGATTTCCGCCGCCTCCAGTTCATTCTTCAGCGCAGCTTTGAGGAGCACCGCGATGACGGCGGGGGTCACACCTGTGGGCGCCATCACCGGCTCCTGGTCCAGCTTGCTCAGGAAGGTTTCGTTCTCCGCCTTGAGTTCGCGGACAAAGGTCTCGCCGGTAACAGCCTTCTCTGCCTGATGCATGGTGCCTGCGCCAGACGATTGTACTCCCAGCGCTACAGTCGAGTTCTGTCAGGCCGTGGATCATGATTCCTCTGCCGGCGGGGCGGTGATGGTCTAGCCATTATTTCTGAAGAAACATCTTCACCGCCGTGCCTGCCAGCACCAGCGCGAAGATCTTGCGCATCGTCGGCTGCGAGATGTGTTGGGCATACTCTCCGCCGAAGTATCCGCCGATGAACACACCGGCGGCGATCAGCAGGCCGAGCTTTAGGTCCGCGTTGCCGTTCTTGTAATACTGCCAAAAGGCCAGTGCGCCGCTGGGCGGCAGCAGCATGGCCAGTGAGGTCCCTTGCGCCTGATGCTGGCTCATGCCGAAGAAATAGACCAGGATGGGGATCAGAAGCACGCCTCCGCCAAGGCCTATCAGCCCTGACAGCGCCCCGATCAGAACGCCTACCAGCACAGCAATCACCAGCATCATTTCCTCTTCCTCCATCCGACATCAACTGAATCACTCGCGCGCGCAGAGCATTACTTGATGGGCTTTGACGTGCGTCCTTCGAGATGGGAGCGTGCGATGCGGACTACCCTGCCGCGAATCTGGGTTGCCGGCACCAGGCCGAAGGCAGGGTCACGGCTGTCGCGGCTGTAGGCGCGGTTGTCG
>DASYTX010000280.1:0-7143 GCA_036001865.1 Terriglobales bacterium | reverse complement strand
CTGCATCGCCGTAGTCGCCTATGACGTGGTAGCCAATCGCCGCGCCATGGTGCAGGAAGTGGAAACTCTGGCTGGCATGGTGGGTGAAAACAGCACGGCAGCGCTTACCTTCCGTGACCTGCAGGCCGCCCAACAGGTGCTGTCCGCCTTGCGCGCCGATCCAAACATTCTCGCCGCCTGCATCTACTCCGCCGCGGGCGAGCCCTTTGCCCACTACGCACGCCAGGGCATCGAGCACGTCTGTCCGGCACGGCCGGGCCCGGAAGGCCACTACTTCACCGACAGGGAGCTGGTCCAGTTTCGGCACGTCACCCTCGCCGGGGAGTTCCTGGGCACGGTGTACATCGCACTCGACCTGAAGGAGTTCCGCTCCCATCTTCAGCGCTATGCCTGAATGGTCGTTGTGGTGCTGCTCGCGTCGTGCCTCGCCGCCCTTCTCCTTGCCGCCAAGATGCAGCGCTTCCTTTCCGAGCCGATCCTGAACCTGGTACGTCTGGCCAGGAGAGTGTCGATCGAAAAGGACTACTCGTTGCGCGCCGTCCGGCAGAGCCGCGATGAGTTGGGCCTGCTCATCTGCGGCTTCAACGAAATGCTGGAGCAGATCCAGCTCCGTGACGAGGAACTGCAGCGGCAGCACGCGGAACTGGCGGAGGCGGAAGCTGCCGAGGCCGCCAGTCGTGCCAAAAGCGAGTTTATGGCCAACATGAGCCACGAGATCCGCACCCCCATCAACGGCATCCTGGGCATGACCGACCTGGCGCTGGAGACCGTGCTCACCGCCGAGCAGCGCGAATACCTGCTCATGGTCAAGTCGTCCGGCGATGCCCTGCTCGAGGTGGTGAACGAGGTTCTGGACTTCTCCAAAGTGGAAGCAGGCAAGCTCGACTTGGAGAACATCGAGTTCAGCTTGCCGGATTGCGTGGGAGAGGCCCTGAGGTTGCCCTCCATCCGTGCCCACCAAAAAGGGCTGGAGCTGACCGCACACGTCCACAGCGACGTGCAGCAGTTTGTCAGCGGCGATCCGGCGCGCTTGCGCCAGATCTTGACGAACCTGATCGGCAATGCAATCAAATTCACCGATCGCGGTGAGGTGCTGGCGCGCGTAGAAACCCTGGCTGAAACCGACGAACAAATCGAACTGCACTTCATCGTCAGGGATACCGGCATCGGCATCCCCGCAGAAAAACAATCTCTCCTCTTCCAACCTTTCTACCAGGCCGACAGCAGCATGTCGCGGCGCTTCGGCGGCACCGGCTTGGGCCTGGCAATCTGTGCGCGCCTGGTGGCCCTGATGGACGGACGCATATGGGCGGAAAGCGAGGTCGATCGCGGCAGCACTTTTCATTTCACCGTGTGGTTAGGGAAGCCTAGGGTGCTTGCCCTGCAGCCCACTCCGGTCAACTTGGCGGCCTTGGCTGTGGTGCCTGTGCTGGTGATTGATGACAACCACACCAACCGCCGCATCCTGCTGGAGATGACGCGCGGTTGGGGCATGCTGCCCGACGTTGCAGAGAGCGGGTTTGAAGGGCTCAAGAAACTGCAAGTTGCACAGGCCGATGGCAGGCCTTTTCGAGTGGCATTGATTGACGCCAACATGCCAGGCATGGACGGCTTCCAGCTGGCCGAATGCGCGAAGCAGGATCCCCGCCTGGCCGGCGCCATCATCATGATGCTTACCTCGTCCGGGCAGCGCGGCGATGGCGCGCGTTGCCGTCAGTTGGGGATCGCCGCTTACTTACTGAAGCCGATCCGCAAGTCCGAGCTGCTGGAGGCGCTGCTGACGGTCATGGGCTTCCACCAGCGCGATGTCAGCCCGCCTCCCCTGGTCACCCGTCATACCCTTCGCGAAGCGCACAAGTCTCTGAACGTGCTGGTGGTCGAAGACAACCCGGTCAATCAAGTCCTGGTCATGCGGCTAGTGGCGAAGCTGGGCCACAAGCCGGTCTTGGCCGGCAACGGCAGGGAAGCGCTGGAAGCGCTCGAGAAGCAGGCATTCGACGTGGTTTTCATGGACTTGCAGATGCCGGAGATGGACGGTTTCGCGGCGACGGCCGCCATCCGTGAGCGGGAAAAATCTACCGGCAGCCATTTGCCTATCATTGCCGTCACCGCGCACGCCCTGAAGCGCGATCGCGATCGCTGCCTGGCGGCTGGGATGGACGGCTACGTTTCCAAGCCTCTCAATGCCGACCAACTGCAGGCCGCTATCGAGCGAATCAGCGCGAGTCGCTTAGACACCGTCCGCGGCGCCAGCAGCGCTGCGTGGGACAAAGACCTGGTCCTGGCGCGAGTGGGAGGCGATCCTGCGCTGCTGCGCGAATTGATCGAGGTCTTCCTCGAACACTCGCCTAGGCTGCATGAGGAATTGCGCCAGGCCGTCGCAGCCGGCGACTGCGCCGGCTTACAGAAGGCCGCGCATACGCTCAAGGGCGAACTGGGCCTTCTGGGCTCCGCCCCCGCGGTAGCCGCGGCCACGCAACTTGAGGAGATGGCGCTCAAGAATGACCTTGCGGAAGCTCAGCGAACCCTTGCGGTACTGGAGCGCGAACTCGCGCGGCTCCGCTCCGCACTACAGGTGGTGAAGGAGGAGTTTCATGAAGGTGCTGGTAGCCGAGGATGACCCGGTTTTCCAACGTTACCTCCAACGGCTGCTGGCAGCCGACTTCGAGGTGGTGCTCGCCTCGAATGGCTGCGAGGCACTTGAAGGGCTACGCCAGCCGGACGGTCCTCGCTTGGCCGTGCTCGACTGGATGATGCCGGAGATGGATGGCCCTGAAGTGTGCCGCAAGGTGCGCCAGTTGGCGGATGTCTGTCACTACCTCATCCTGCTCACGGCGAAGGACAAGACCGGGCACGTGGTATCAGCACTGGAGGCTGGCGCCGACGACTATGTCACCAAGCCCTTCGATCCCCTGGAGCTGAAAGCGCGCCTGAGGGTGGGAGTCAGGCTGCTGGAGTTGCAGACTGCACTGGCTGCCCGTGTCCGCGAGCTGCAGGAGGCTCTGGCCAACGTCAAGTTGCTCCAGGGACTGCTGCCTATTTGTTCGTATTGCAAACGGATTCGCGACGATCAGAACTACTGGCAACAGCTTGAAACCTATTTTGGCCAGCATACGGAGGCAAGCTTTAGCCACGGGATTTGTCCGGAATGCTACGAGAAGCACCTGAAGCCGGACCTCGAGCGCTTCGTACGGCCCTAGCTCAACTAACTAGATGGGACAGCAAGGTCGCTGCTTGCGGCAGTGGGGCCGACCGTTTCACGTCCGGCGCAAATAACTGGCTGTGCTGTGACTTATGCTTGGTGTGTCGAGTCGCTGTGCGCGGTGAACTTCTTGCCTGCGATCAGTCGCCCTCGACCCGGAGGGCTTGCGCAAACCTGCGCATCGCCTTGAGCAGAGCGACCAGCCGGTGGTAATTGGAGATGGCGTCCAGCTTGCCCTGCAGTATGGTCATGAATTCGGCGACACTCGGCGGGCGCTTCAGGGAGCGAAGCATATCGTCGTGCATGGTCTTCAGGTGGATTGCCCAGTCACGCCGGGAGCGGTACTTGGCAATTTCCTGGCGGGCCCGCTCGAGCTGTTCTGAATTTGGAAACACGGTTTGAAACGTCCCCCACATGTTCCTTATTCGTACGATGTGCCACCCGGCCTCTAAGTTGCAACACAAAATCGGCAGCAACCCGTTACTGACGTAATGACGGGGACACAGCAGCGGCCGTCATGGGTGCAGTGGTGAGCCACGGCCGCCTCGTTACTCTGCCCTAGCACCCGCCGCGCCAACTTGCCGCAAACCTGTGTACCTGCGGACATGTCCTCGTCGTCTGCGCCGCGCCGCCTTCCGTAACTTTCGCGGGTTGCGGAAGCACATTTAAAGTCGCCAACGAGCACTGTTGAGGGGATTCGTGTGAAGCTGACTCTGCTGGAATACCGTCGCGACCAAGGGCCGTTAGGTCTCAGTTTTATCCTGCACGTGGGTGCAGTGACCCTTGCGGTCCTGCTGCCGCTGCTGAATCCTGAAGTCCTGCACATCCCCCGCCGGCAGTACTCGGTGATGACCTTGATCGCGCCCCGCCGGGAGCCGCCCGTGGCGCCCACGCGTGTGGATTTGCCACGGCCCAAGCCCATTCCGGTGAAGTTTGAAACCGCGGTTCTGACCATCCCTCCGCGTCCCGCCCCCCAGCAGGTTCGCGCCCCCAAAATGGATTTTGACCAGCCCAAGGCGCCCTCGATGCTGCCCTCCCGCAACTCCCTGCCGCGATTGATCCCGGCCGTCAAGACCGGCGTGCTGACCGGAAGTTCGGCACCGCCCACAGTGAAAGCCCCGGTGTACAAAGTTCAGACCGGAGGCTTCGGCGATCCTTTCGGCGCCGCGCCCGCCAAGTCGCCAGTCAGCAGCGCTGGTCTGGTAATGGCAAAGCTGGGCTCGTTTGACTTACCACCCGGCCCGGGATACGGCAACGGCAGCGGAGGCGCGCGTGGGATTCGCGGCGCCGTTGCCAGCGCGGGCTTTGGCAGCAGCATCGCCGGTCCCGGCCAGGGCGGCGGACAGGGCGGTCATCCGCGCGGTGGCGTGCGCACCGCCGGCTTCTCCGACGCGACCGTGGCCGCAGTGCCGCAGCCGCGACCCGCGGCCCCCGCCTCTGCCAAGCTCGAGCCGATGGAAATACTGTACAAGCCCAACCCCGTGTACACCGAGGAAGCCCGCAAGCTGCGGCTCGAGGGCGAAGTACTGTTGGAAGTCGTGTTTGGCGCGTCCGGCGAATTGCGCGTACTGCGCGTGGTCCGCGGCTTGGGACACGGGCTGGACGAAGCCGCAGTGCGCTCGGCGCAACAGATCCGTTTTAAGCCAGCGAAGCGCGATGGGCAGACGGTGGACTCCGTAGCTACCCTGCACGTCCGTTTTCAACTGGCGTACTGACTTTTCGCAGTGGAGAGGAAGCTATGCGTATCTGCAGACTTGGCGTAGTGCTAATCGTCCTGGTGACGGCCGCGGTTTGTCAGACCGGCACGGATCAGGCCTTGAATCTTGACCAGGCGGTGGACCGCATTATCGCCCAGGAACAAGCGTTGCTGGCCACGCTCGGCAACCACACGCCCCTGGCCGAGACCTATATCCAGGAGCTCACCCCGGACGTGGAGCTGGGCCTGGTGCCTCATCGCGACCACTACTTCCTCTCCAAGGCGCAAGTCGGTGCGGGCATTAACGAGATAAGGTTTGGCCGGAAGAGCAGCAAGATTGGCGGCATCTTCGGCAAGCTGAAGCCTTCGACTGGCATGCAGTACAAGTCTGCAGGCTTCCTTCAGGGCATGGCGATTGACCCTGCAGGGTTTGACCGCCAGCACTATGATTTCAACTACGTCCGCCGCGAGTTTCTGGGAGACGTGCGCTGCCTGGTTCTTGACGTCACTCCCCGGCCGAACAGCGGCGCGGGACGCTTTAAGGGTCGCATCTGGGCAGAAGACCAGGAATACAACGTGGTCCGGCTCTCCGGTGTCCGCGTGGGGGCGCCCAAGTTCCGTTACTACTTCCACTTCGATAGCTGGCGGGTAAACGTTGGTCCTGGCACTTGGCTGCCGGCCTATATCTATAGCGAAGAAACCGATGTGAAGTACTCCCTGTTCAAGAGTGCCCGCCTGAAGGCACAGACTCGCTTGTGGGGCTACGAGCTGCAGCGGCTGAACCGGCCGGACGAACTGGGCACCATCACAATAGAAGCGCCCACGGAAGTGGCCGACCGCAGCGACACCGCGCAGGACCTCTCGCCCATCCAGGCGGTGCGCGCCTGGCACCAGCAGGCGGAAGAGAACGTGGTGGACAAGCTGCAGCGCGCAGGACTGTTGGCACCCACCGGCGATGTTGAGAAGGTGCTCAGCACCGTCATCACTAACTTGATCGTCACCAACAATCTCGACATCCAGCCCGAAGTGCATAGCCGGGTGCTGCTGACGTCGCCGCTCGAGTCCTTCACCATCGGCCACACCATTGTGCTCAGCCGCGGCTTGATCGACGTCCTCCCCGATGAGGCCAGCCTGGCCATGGTGCTGGCCCATGAGCTGGGACACATCAGTTTGGGTCATAAGTCAGACCCGCGCTTCGCCTTCCATGACCGGCTGTTGTTCTCCGACGAGGACACCTTCCGGCGCATGAACTTCGCCCACAGTTCGGAGGATGAGACCGCCGCCGACAAGAAGGCGCTGGAACTGCTGAAGAACTCGCCCTACAAGGACAAGCTGGGCGAAGGCGGATTGTTCCTGCGGGCGCTATCAGCGCGCGCCAAGCAAATGCCCAACCTGGTCAGCGCCCACCTGGGCAACCGCCTGGCATTGGGCGAAGCGGCCGTGCGCATGCCCGAAGTGCTAAACGCCGCTCCCGTTCTTGATCTAAACAAAGCCGACCAAATCGCCGCCCTTCCTTTGGGGGCCCGCTTGAAGGTCGATCCTTGGAGCAACCGCCTGGAGATGATAAAGAGCAAGCCCGTAGCCGGCTTGGCGGCACGTGACAAGATGCCATTTGAAGTCACGCCTTTCATGCCCCATCTCACCCGCAAGCCCGCTGCTGAGGGAACGACACCAGCGGCACAGGTTTCCCGCACTGAGGCGCCAGAGATCAACAATCCATAAATGGAAGATGGCGGGGCGGCATTGCGCGAACTACGGGTTCAGCGCAGGCGCTTCCCCGCCTCCGTTTGTCGGTCAGTGCACAGTTTGGTGCAGCTGCGTGTCGCCAGTGGCCTCGAACCCGGCTTGGTACTTTACAGACAGCTTGGTGTAGGCAAAAAGTCAAGCAGTAGCGCCTAACAGTGGGGGCGCCTGCGCCTTGGAACAGGTCGCAGTGAGGTTTGAATCTCCACTAACCAGCCTAGGAGGAGGAATTCAGCATGAGGAAGTTACTGACATTTGGGATTGCGCTCTTGGTTCTGGCCGTTCCCGCAATGGCCGCGGACGACGGAGCGCCTAAAGTGGAGGTGTTTGCCGGTTACTCGTTCCTCAGCGCCGACACCACCAGTCTGTCTGGACAGCGGGAGAGTTTTCCTGCTGGCTTCAACGTTGACCTGGCTTTCAACGCCACCCGCAACTTCGCTCTGGTGGTTGATTTCCAGGGACATTTCAAGACCTTTGAAGACCCCGGTTTTCCTGACATCAA
>DASYTX010000279.1:0-11055 GCA_036001865.1 Terriglobales bacterium | reverse complement strand
GGTCACCCCGAATGGCTGCTCGCGAAACCCGTAGAATTCCAGAAACATGGCTGCTACACCGGAAAATGCAGCGCCTGAAGTGGTCCCCAGCGCCTGCTCGTGAGTAGTTCTACATCGCAGGCTTCGAGCTCGATTGCGATGGAACGCATGATGCAGTCAATGGAAACGACGATGCGGGCGCGGCCTTTACGGCGCTGGATGACGCCCTCCAGCCCGGCCAGGGGGCCGGTGCTGATGCGTACTCGTTTACCGGCGCCGAGGTATGGATATGGCTGAGCTTTGCGCAAGTCTAGGCAGTTGCGGACGGCCGCCATTTCCTCGTCCGCCATCGGAGCCGGTCTGGCGCCGCTGCCGACCAGACGTACCACCCCTGGAACTTCCAATACCCGCAGGCGCTCCCGCAGCTGAATGCGCGTGAAGACGTAGCCGGGGAAAAGGGGCAATTGCACCTCGGCACGCCGCTGGTTCCATCTGCGGACCGCGCGGTAGAGCGGCAGGTAAGCCTCCACGCACCGTTGCCCCAGTTGCTGGGCGACCTTTTTCTCATGGCGCGGACAGGTGTACACGGCATACCAGCGCACCTCACGGTTCTCAAGGAGCAGGTCTTGCGGGAAACCGGGGGACGGGACGTCAGCTTGCATGGCAGTAAGTAGATTGCTAGTCGCTATACAGCGAAACCCTTCTGGCGTGGATGGCGAACGCAGCCGCGTTCCTCTGCGGCAGCACTTCCGAGCGCACCACCCGACCCACGGCTGTGAGCCGCAGGTTGGTCGTTCCACCTTCCTCTAGTCCGGGCAAGCGGGCTTCGTAGGTAATCAAGCTTCCTACAGGGGGAGGAGGTGCGAAGCTGACAATCGATATGCCTTCCGCGCTGATGTCCTGGCTCAAGCCGTCTCCCCGCGCTGTATGCGACCTCTTGGGGGCTTTCCATGCGAAGGCTACCCGAACGTGCATTTGGAACCGGCTAAATCTCCGCTGCGTTATTGTGCTCACGGACGTGACAGAGACCAGCCGATACCGCAACGAAGAGAAAGGGGTGTTGAGGTTGGTTTCCCAGCTCAGTCAAGGCCCTGTGACTGCTATCAAAAGGACCCGCTGGCTACAGCTTCGCCCCGTCAACCGCATCAATGGTTGTCTGCAAATTCCTGAGAAGACACTAATTACAGCGAGCCCCGACCAAATTGCCTGAGCAATCCCGCGGCTGGGCGCACTATTAGGTTCGTGATGCGCACAGCAAATCCGTAGCTGTTCAACCCGCCAGAGAACGGCTCCGCGCGCAGCACCCGCCCCACTCCCTTCAACTTGATTGCCGAACCTGAGCCGCTGGCTTCCGGCAATGTGGCTTCCACCCGAACGAGCGTGTTGATGGGAGGCACGCTCTCGCACGAAACAATGAACCCCCCTTCAGCGCTGATGTTCCGGCTCGAACCCCCGATCCGAATCCATTTGCCGTCGGAGTTTTTCCACGTGAGCAGCAGGGGTACTTCCAGTCGAAAGCGGCGGTGATTGCGTCTTCTCCGTTTTTCCATCGCCGCTGGCCCGGATTCTGTGGCTGTGCTCATGCCGCAGCGAAATGTAGGCCCGCTGCAGCGGTGACGCAAGAGGAGGAAAGTCACTTTTTTGTAGGGTTGGAAGGTGAGAGACGTTGGCTAGAGAAGAGCTACTCTCATGCAAAACGGGGCGCGATGCCGTCAAAGAGGTAAGTAGTGGGAAACCGAAACCTTGCTAGGATAAAGCCTACGCGGCAGCATCCCCTTCGGGCGTGGGTTCGGATTGTTGCTGACTCATTACGTACAAAATCAATTCTGCCCGGGTGGAGATTCCGAGCTTGTCGAATATGCGGAACAGGTAGTTCTTTACGGTGTGCTCACTCAGACAGAGCCGCTCGGCGATATCGTGATTCGTTAGTCCCTGAGCCACCAGCGCCACCAATTGCTGCTGTCGCTTGCTTAGCAGGGTTTCTCCCTTGGCGCTCAAGATACGGAAGGGCGCGGCCGCGGTTAGAGCTTCCAGCAGGTAGTCCAGTTGCTTGCTGTTCGCCCAGATCTGGCCGGCATGCACACTGCGGATGGCCTTGGGGAGAATGTTGACCGGTTCTGTGCGCACAAAAACCCCTCGCGCCCCGCTGCGAAATGCCTCGACGACCAGTTCCCGGTTGTTGGAATCCACCAGCACAATTACGGAGGTCTTCGGGTGGCGCGACCTCACCTCCCCGATTGCTTTCAGGTTACCCAGTGAGCCGTCCGCCAGGGTGGCGCTGATCAGGACAACATGCGGCTTGAGTTGTTCGAAGACGGAGCGCAGCTCACGTGCGCCGGTGACGCGCGCAACTATCTCAAGCTCGCTGTCCGCGCGGTTTAGCGCGCCAGCCAGCAACTCGCATCCCATGGGCGTGGGCTCGCAGATCAACACACGGATCATCAACCCCTCTCCCCCGAGGGTGTGTCCCTGCGTTCCCCTCGCTACCTCGAAAAGAACCGCCGTAGAATCTACTACGTGTCTCCTGCTGCTGTCGAGGGACTGAGGGCTCCGGATCTGATTGGAGAAGACCTTCCCAGAGGAAGCAAAACGGGATTTCTCGAGCAGGGCACCTCGCGGGCCCGCGTTGGATCGTCGTCCTCTTTGCCGTAAACAGCACATCCTTGGTGGCTGCGGACGTTATCAAAAGAACCTACACGCGGGCCGCCCGGAAAGTGACACTCCAGACTGGTCAACTGCTGAAGACCGTACAGACCGACTATTTAGGTGTGTTGCCCATCCGGGATACCACTACTTGGAATCAGCAGAACCTCGTCACCAAGACTGAAACCGACTTGGAGAATCTCGGGCGCAGGTGATCGGCGTAAGCAGCGAGGGCCGGATGGCGAACCTACGACCCGCCGGGTCTCCTGGTCCCCTGACTCGAAGCACATTTACGCCGCAGTGGCACGCATCGATGCCGATGGTTGTACTCATGAATTTATTGCAACGCTGATGACGGCCCACCGGAAGGAATCCACTTGTCTGTATGACGGGCTATTCGGAAGGGAACCTTGGCACTTTCTGAGCAGCCTGCGCCGGTGGCCGTATTGCTTACCGAAGCTGGCGAGAACAGCCCTTATCACTAGCGACCCCGTATCTCGCCGGATCTTAGTCGTTAATCAACAGAGAGGCAGTTTTGGCGGGCTCTATCCCCGGGCATCATATCGGCCTAAACGACGCGGACCGCGGCACCTCAGCGGATCGTCACAAAAATGTCACCTGAATCTGCTCAGAACGAGTCAAATCAGGGCAGGATCGCTCAAAACACCTGGTTTGTAAGGGCGACAAAACAGTAATAAAACACACGTCCTTCAAATCGGTTCAAATCGCGCTGGGGAACTTGAAAACCGCCGTGCCCTAACGGGCACCGGGGGTTCCTCTCCCTCCGCCCAATCTCCTTTGTGAAGACCTGCCGATGTTGATTTTCTGAAGCGCTCAGCCTTTCGGCTTAGGAAACGACAACGGTCAACCGCTCAGACAGCGGATGCTATAGGTGGCAGGCTTTGATACCGCGCCGTTCCAGATACCTCTGGTGGTATTCCTCGGCGCGGTTAAAGGTGGAAGCCGGCGTGATCTCCGTCACGATCGGCTTCTTGAAGCGTCCAGAAGCGTCCAACTTCTGCTTGGACTCCCGCGCCGCGGCCTCTTGCTCGCGCGAGTGGTAAAAGATAACGGAGCGATACTGCGTTCCTACATCCGGACCCTGGCGGTTTAGGGTGGTTGGATCGTGAATCTTCCAGAACACGTCCAGTAGTTGTTCGTAGGAGACGCGGGCTGGCTCAAAGGTGACTTCTACCACCTCGGCATGCCCCGTGCGATCGGTGCACACATCCTCGTAGGTTGGGTTTTGGCGCGTGCCGCCCATGTATCCGACTGCGGCATCAATGACGCCGGGAACCTCCCGGAATGCCGCTTCTATTCCCCAGAAACATCCCGCGCCGAAAGTGGCTTTCTCAGTCATGACAATTCTCTCCACCGAACCCACACCATGCTATCAGTTTGAGAATTCCGCCGCCGCCCTCATGCTCTCTTGGATGGTTCCTGGATCCTCGCCCGCGGCTAAATACCAAGAGGGCTGCGCCAAAACATTATCGCCCCCGGGCGGCTTCGCCTCGAAGCGTCATACAAGTGCTGCTGGCACGAGCGACAAGCGCACCTTGGTCATCTAGCACATCGCATTCCACCAGGCCAATCGTCCGTCCCATGCGAACCACTTTGCCGACCGCACGCAACTTCGCGAGCCAGATGGGCTTGAGAAAGTTGATTTTCAACTCTAATGTCGTGAAGCTCTCGTCGTCCTGGAGCAGCGAGGCATAGGCTAGACCCATGGCCGCATCGGCGATATCGCACAGCACACCTCCATGGAGCGTGCCCATGGGGTTAGCGTGCTGCGGTCCCGCTTGAAACTCCACAGTGACTTGCCCTGATGCAATGGCCGTAAGCTTAAACCCGATCAGTTGTGCAATCGGGGGCAGTGGAGCATCGCCCCGCAGCATCGCCTCGATCCGCTCTAACATTTTTGGCATGCGGCGTTTGTCTCTAGAGGTATTTCCGCACGCCTTCGACCGCGTGCTGGGCGGAGGCCATGGCGTTCTCGAATGCGGGCGCACCCTGGATGTCGGTATGGGCGAAGAACAGGCCGGGAGTCGTCTGCGTGGCCTTCTTCATGACGCCGTTGGCGAGCTGGCCGGGGCGGGGGATGATCATGGGGTGTCCCCAACGGGAAAGGCGGATGCCCTCGATGTCGCTCTCGCGCAAGCCATGCTGGCCGAAACCCTCCAGCACCGCGCGGCGCACCTCTGCCTCTACGGCATCGTAGGTGAGAAACCGCAGGCGATCGCGGCCGTAGGAATACGGATACGGCCGATAGATGGTCAGCACGGCATAGGTGCTGTGCCGCCAGACGGCGAAGTCCCCCACTACGACGTCAGAAAAGACCTTTTCCGTGGACAAGACGTCGGGCTGATAGCGGGTCACGTCCAGGTCGTGGACGCGGGTGAGTTCGTAGGATCGCGCAAACGCCTCCTCCTTGGTGAAGATCTGGTCCATGCGGCGGCGTAGCAGCACGTTGGCCACCACGAACGATCGGTAATCGAGTGACTCGATCACCTTTTGCTGCTCGTCGGGCAGGCCGGGGATCATCTTGCGGGCGAGAAAAAGCGGGGCAGAGAAGACCACGGCCTTCGCCCGGTAGTGATGGATCTTGTTGTCGCGGTACGCCAGGACCGAGTAGCCGCCTTTTTCTTTCTCCGGCTCAATGCTAAGCACCCAGTGGCCGGTCTGAATGATATTCGCATTGTGCTGGCGAATACGCTCATCCAGTCGCCGCGCGACGAACGCATTGCCCCCGGGAAAGACCAGGATCTTGCCAAACTCTGCAGCAAAGAAGTTCAAGCCGTGGTAGGCCGAGGTTTCCCACGAGTTGCAGCCGAATGCTCCCCAAAAGTAGTACTCGATCGCCTCTGAGCCCGGCGGCGTAATAGCGCCCAAGTGCTTGCCGTAGATCTGCTGCTGCAGTTTCGGGTCGCGGATGAACTGGCGGAAGGAAACGCTGTCCAGCTTTTCGACCAGTTCTGGGTTGGTGGGCGGAATATAGGGATACGGGCCTTTCTCAAGTACATGCTTGAAAAACTCGACGTTCTGGTGCGAGTAGACCTCTTCCTCTGGGATGAGGGCACGGTTGGTGAACACGCAGTGGTTGGCGTCTCCGGCCAGACGCCGGTCCTTCCCCTTGCCTTTTTCGCCCTCGATTTCCTCCTTGGCGTCGCGCAGGCCAAGTTCGTGCAGCAGCTCATAGTTCTCGCGTTCGCGCGGGTCTTCGGATTCGGAATCGGGATCAATCACATAGGCGGCGCCCAGCGAGTATTCAATCCCGTTCCAGTTGTCGCTCTTCGATACTCCGCCGGTTTGCGGCTCGCGCTCCAGCAGCAGGATGTTGCGCTCGCGCAGCTTGTAGGCCACGGTCAGGCCGGAGATGCCGCCGCCCACGATGATGGCATCGTAGGTCCCGGCATGGCGCTCCCAGTCTTTGGTATTGCGCGCCAGGGCCTGGGCGTTGCGCATGATGCGGTGGCCTTCGTCGAAGTCATCGCCCGTCCAGCGCTTCTCCGGCGTGAACGGCGGCAGCGCCGCCGCCACTCGGGAGTAGACCGGCGTGAGCCCCAGCAGGGCCATGCCGCCCAGAAAGCGCCTGCGGGTGAATCCGCGCATGTTGTCCATGGCTATTTCTCTGCCGCCTTGGTGGTTTGCCATTCCGTGGTCCGCGTGTCGTAGAGGAACTTCGGCACGTCATCGCTGACGGTGAGCAGCTTCCCGTCCGGGTAATAGAGGAAGCGGCGGATCTCGTCGTAGTTCAGGGTGCGCGCGCCGTAGCGGTTGGAAATCACCATCTGGTTGCCGGCCTCGTCCACGAAGCGATCGCGCACCTGCCCGCGGTTCACCGCGACGGCAATCCCGCCGGTTGGATAAGTGGCGATCAGCTTGGGTGTGGGATTGGGATTGAAGCCCAGGTGGCCGGGGGTGTCGGGCGGTTCGACCAGCCGCACTACCTTCAGCCCGTTGCGGCCGTCGGCCACGTAGGCGAAGAAGCTGACGTTGGTGGTGGCCACGGTGACGTCGTAGGCGTCATCCAGGGGCGCCTGCGAGCGGTCATATTCGAACACTCGCGGTTTCTCCGGGGCTTCTACGTCCACGATCACCAGCCCCTGCCGCCCGGCAGCGATATAGGCGAAGGTGCGCGACACGGTCAAGCCGCGCGCGTCCGCAAGCGCCACCATCGCTCCCGGAACCGGCCTGGGATTCTCGCGGTCAGTCAGGTCCCACACTTTCAGGCCATCGCGGTCCAGGATGAAGGCGTAGCGCAGTTGCAGTTCGATGGCGCGCGCGCCGTTCAGAGCGCCCGGCGGGTTGTGATACGCCAGGCGCGGTGTGTCAGGATCCGCGAGGTCAACCACGGTGAGGCCGGTCTTCTCCGAGACCACGAAGGCATAGGTGCCGAGGTTCTTCACCATGCGCGCGCCGCTTAGTTTGCCGTCGGGATTGAAGGTGGACACGCGCTTGATGCGGTTGTTTTCCGGGTCGGCATCGGTCAGCGTGTCCACATCCGCCAGGATCAGCCCCTCGTCGGCATCGGTGATCAGGGCGTAGCGGTAGAGGTCGTGGAAGCCTGGTTCTTCATTCTCGGCCCGGATCTGCGGGAGAGTCTTGGTGCGGTTCAGCACTCGGCGGTTGCTACCCACGTGCACCGGCAGCGATGACGGCAGGTGAACGAACGTCGCATGGCGCGTGCTGACGCCCAGCTTCTCGCCCAGCGGGGAATTCACCGCGCGTACGATGCGTTGCGCAACGCTCTTGTTGTTGATGTTGGCGATGTCGTAGACGCGCACGCCGTGCGTGCCCTCCGCGGCCAGCAAATACTCGCCGCGCGCCGCCACCGCCTGTATGCCCGTG
This sequence comes from Terriglobales bacterium, assembly GCA_036001865.1. GTDB lineage: Bacteria > Acidobacteriota > Terriglobia > Terriglobales > Acidobacteriaceae > DASYTX01. The sequence goes on along the minus strand of DASYTX010000279.1, from coordinate 3,585 downwards.
GCCCTGTGGCGATAGGCAGTATCGAGTTTGCGTCCGCGAGCCACGAACTTGTCGTAACCGGCGGGATCGAGCACGCGCTGGAAATTGCTGCCGATCACCGGCTGCGGCTCGAAGCCGTCAGTCACCTTGATCGCCGTCACCCCCTTGCCTTGCTCAGCGAGGTAGGCGTAGGTCCCCATGAAGTTCAGGCCGTTGGCGCCGAAGCCCAGTAGCAGGGAAATGCGCGCGTTATTGTCGCCGCGTTCGCTCAGATGGCAGTCCGAGCAGGTCCGCGTCTCCTTCACGCGCACGGTGTGCGGCGGGTGAGGCGTCATGGCTTCGTTGGAGAAGCCCGCCGCCGACACCAGCGCCTGCTGGTGCACGACGTTATTGCGGTTGCGGTCCCAGGCCGACACCACCACCGCGCTGGCGGGGCGGAAGGGCGTCAGCTTGCTACCGTGGTTCTTGGTGCCGATGCCGACAAAGAAAGTATCGGTGCGGATGGCCTGGCTGAAATATCCCGCGTAGCCTCGCGAATAGCGGTCGTCGTAGTGCTTGTCCTTCGACTTGACGTTCAGGTCGAGCGGCAGATGACAGCCCGAGCAGGTGGTCTGCCACGACGAGTGACAGGTCTGGCATTCGATCTTCTCATAGGTATGCGACAAGTTCTGGCGGTCGCCGTTCGGGGCCACGGTGCCGTCGCGGCGCATGAGCTTGGCGTAGGCGGCGCGCGGGCTGTACTCCGGTTTGTCGGGATTGACGACATCGGCCACCTGCGTGACCTGCCACTCCACTCCGGGCAGCGTCATCGATCGCTGGAAGATTTTGCCATCGGATTCGCGGACATAGAACTGTGGCAACCGGCGGCGGCGCTCGGGGTCGCTGGGATCTACGAACGGCGTCTTGGCTTTGCTTAGATCGTTACGCGCCCATGAATGCCCTGACGTTTTCAGGTCGGTGGGGCCGTTGACGGTACCGTGGCAATCAACGCAGCGGATCTCGATGTAATCCGTCATCTGCGAGTAGATGTTGCCGTCGCCATGGCTGTCCTGGAGGGTGTGGCAGTCGATGCACTGCATGCCCTTCTCCAGGTGGATGTCGCGGAGGTGCACGGCCTTCTTGAACTTGTCGGGATCGTGGTCGGGGATGACGTTGCCGCTGTCGTCGAGTAGGCGGCCCTTCAGATCGCGCTTGTAGACGTTGACGAAGTTCCATCCGTGGGCATGGAAGTCGGAGAACTGCGTCTGGCTGAACTTGGCCGGCTTGCCGCCGCTGACGTCAGCGGACATGACGTTCACCAGCTCCGAGTTGTATTCCGCCATCGCTTCCATGGCCTTGCCGTACTCGGGCTCGGCGCCAGCGGCCTTTACCGCATCAGCGTCGGTCTCGCGGTCCCACCAGATCCGGCCCAGGAAGGTGCCGATGGCCCCGTCGCCCTGGTGGTAGTGGCAGGTCATGCACTGCGCGACGGGAATGGTGAGGGAGAACTGGTGCTTGATGGGATGGCCCGGCTCGCGACGTGCTTTCACCTCAGTCATGGCTTTGTCGTTGGTGAACGTCTGGCCCGAGTTGCCGTACTTGGCGTACTCGCCGGAAGCCAGATAGCTGCGGTCATTGGCGTAGATCACATGGCATGACGCGCATCCGCTGTTGCGATAGTCCCCGGCGATCTTGTTCGGCCCCAGAAACCACGTAGTGGGATCGTTGAGGCGCGTCTTCATCACGTTCAGAAAGGTGGCGGCGATGCGTCCCTTGGTGCCCGGACCGCGTGTGCCCAGCGCGGGATTGTTGACCTCGGCGATCCGCAGCGAGTCCTTAATCTTGCTGATCTGGAATTCGGCATGGGGCGTGACCTTGTCCAGCGCGCCGTGCGCCCGCGCCTCGGGCGAAGGCGGCGTGCTGTCGATCAGCTCGGCCGGGCGGCCCTGGCTGTCAAAGGCCTCGCCGTAGCGCGCGATCTTGGTCTCGATCGCGCCGTTGTTGTAGAAGACCGCGTTGTGCACCATGGCGTTGTGCGCCATGATCGATTTGCGCGCCCGGCTCAGGACGTCGGCATGGCACTGGCCGCAGGTGGCATCAGCGACGCGGTAGTCGCTGGGGTTCATGAAGCGGACAAACTCGGGCGATTCCTCGTTAAGCGCCGCGTAGCTGTCCTTGGGATTGGCTGAGGAGCTGAAGATCTTCTTGTTGCGCGGCTGCACGTGGGCTGCTTCTCTTGTCGCGGCCGCGCCGTTGCCTCCGTGACAGTCCACACAAGTCAGGCCTTGGCGGTCCATGCCGCGCTGCGCGGCGTCTGCGGGGAGCGCTTCGTCGGGGGCGCGCCACAAGCCGTGCATCGGCTCGATCCCCTGGTGGCAGTTGACGCAGGACTCGGAGTTGGCCCCTGCCGCCTTCCCATGTCCGGCGCCCTGCTGTGGCGTGGGCGCGGCCGGCGCTGATGCCGCCGCATGCGGCGCAAGCAGACTGTCGTCATAGCGGAGCACCAGCGCGCACGTACTGGCGTAAAGCAGCGCCACCGCCACGACCACCTTCTTTACCGATCGGCCCCTCACAGCACCTCCAGCAATTACTTAGTAAAGCAGCCGTAATGCCAGGAAATTGGTGAACACAGTACGGTTGCTGCCGAAGACGTCGCGCAGTCCTTGCCGCGGCTCCAGAACGGAAAAGCCCAGGTCAAGCAGCACGTTCTGGTTGGCGTGCCGCAGGAAGGGCCGCCAGCGCAGGAAGAAGTTCTGCTCCAGCGCGGCGGAGTTTCTGGTGATCGTCACCCGGTTGGTGTAGGCGCCGGTCTGGGCGAAGCGCATGTAGTTGAAGTTGGCGGAAAAATCGAAACGCGGCGAGACAGTCACATCCACCCCGAAGTTGAACGCATGTAGCCCCGGGTTAATGTGGTTCGCGGGCTGGTTGGCGGTGCGCAGCGAAGCGAAGGCGCTGTTGGCGCGCAGGAAGTCGTCGTTCCCGAACTTAACATTCTCCCCTACCCAGTAGCTGATCGGCCCGCCAAACAAGGTGATGCCGTCGCTGATGGAATCGAAACCGGTGTCGTGGTCGTCGGTGGGATTGCCGTCGCCCGAAGCGTACAGATAGCCGGCACGAAAGTTCCAGAAATCCAGCTTGAATTGCCAGTCGAGCAGCGCCGTCCAAGCCGCCACGGAATGCGACTCCGCGGGCAGACCGACGGGACGATAGTTGGCATTGCCAAATACGCCATGGACAGCAGGATTGAACGTGAATCGCCCAATATGCCCGTTGAAGCTGGCGCCAACATAAAACGTATCCAGTTCGCCCAAGCCGGAGGGTGCCGGCGACTTGCGGTCGTCATTGTTGTAGTGGAAGGTCCACTCGCTGTTCCATCCGGGCAGCAGGTCCTCCCAGGTGAGCCGCGCAATCGCCACCTGGTGGGCGCTGGGAATGCCAAAGTCCGTGAAGCCGGCGACCGCGTTCTTCTGGAACAGTTTGAAATAGCCGAAGTCATAGCGTAGGCGGTTGCGCTTCAGCTCGCCGAAGATGCGTCCGCCCAATCCCACATCGTTGAAGATCAGGCCGTGGAACTCCGACTTGAAGCCCTGCAAGCCCCCGCGCAGGAACATCAGGTCAAAATTGTCG
>DASYTX010000278.1:0-4633 GCA_036001865.1 Terriglobales bacterium | reverse complement strand
GTAAGCGCCGCCGTCCTGGATGACCTTGGCAGCCACGGCAGTGATGCGGCCATCGTTTTTCACGCCGGTCTTCAGGTCGATGATGGTGCGCGGACGCCCGCGGTGCGCCCAGAAGACCTCTTCCCGAGTGTAAGTGATCTTCACCGGATGCTTGGCGGCGCGCGCTGCAACGGCGGCGATGATCTCGAGCGGGATGACCTCGCTCTTGCCGCCGAAGCCGCCGCCGACCAGCGGCTTGATGACGCGGATCTGCGACATCGGCATCTCCAGTACCAGCGACAGCTTGTGCTGGAGGTAATAGGGCACCTGGGTGGACGACCAAACGGTCAGGCGCCCCAGCTTGCCGGTGTGCGAGTCGATCTCGAAGGATGCGAGGGTGGAGTGCGGCTCCATGGCCGCGTGCGTGACTTCGTTGGCGATGTAACGGGCGTCGGTCACGTAGTCGGCCTCGGCGAAGCCCTGCTCGGGATCGCCGAAGACGTGGTGGTAATCCTTCTCGATGTTGTGCGGCTTGTTTTCGTGGATGAGGTAGTCTTGCGCCGTCATCACCTCTTCCGGGTCAAACCACGCGGGCAGGATTTCGTACTCGACCTCAATCAGTTCCAGAGCCTTCTCCGCCGTGGCTTCATCCACCGCAGCCACGGAGGCAACGTTGTCGCCGATGTAGCGGGCCTTGTCCACCGCCAGCGCGGTCTCGTCATGGCCGACGGGCAGGATGCCGTACTTGTTAGGCGCATCTCTGCCTGTGACTACCGCCACCACGCCGTCCAGTGCGAGCGCGCGGCTGGCATCAACGCGCTTGATGCGGGCATGGGGATATGGCGAATGCAGGATTTTGCCGATCAGCATGCCGGGAAGGGTGAGGTCGTCGGTGTACTTTCCGGCGCCGGTTGTCTTGCCGGCGGAGTCGACCATGGCGATGGGTTTGCCGATGATGGAAAATTCGCTCATAGCTCTTCGCTGTTGGCTTCTAGCTGCTAGCTACGACCTAGTCCGCGGCTGACAACTGCCTTCCTTTCTTCTCCGCATCGATCGCTGCCTTGACCGCCTGGTACATCTGCACGTAGCCAGTGCAGCGGCACAGGTTGCCGCTTAGGGCATCGCGCACTTCTTCGTCCGTCGGATCAGGATTGGCATCGAGCAGCGCAGAAACCGTGCATATGAAACCCGGAGTGCAGTAGCCGCACTGGGCTCCGCCCCAGTCGCCAAAAGCCTTCTGGATGGCGGCCAGCGCGCCGTGCTCAGCGATGCCCTCGACGGTGGTGATCTCCTGCCCCTGACAGCTCGCCGCCAGCATGGTGCAGGCGAGCATGGGCGTGCCGTCGAGGAGCACTGTACAGGCGCCGCAGGAAGAGTCGTCACAGCCACGTTTGGAGCCGGTCAGCCCGGCGTTCTGGCGCAGGGCATCGAGCAGCAATTTGTTAGGCTCAATGGCCAGCTCGTGGGTGCGTCCGTTGATTCGTAACTCGATGAGTTCTTTTTTCATGTAGAGCTACTAGCTTCTAGCCCCTAGCTACTAGCCAAGGCCAGCAGCCTACGTTTATTTCAATACAAAGGCACTTTCGGGTCGATCTCCCGCGCCCAGCGATCAATCCCGCCCTGCATCGACTGCGCATGCTCGAATCCCTGCTGTCGCAGCCAGCTCGCAACGTTCAGCGAGCGCACCCCATGATGGCAGACGACCACGATGTGATCGTCGGGATCGAGTTCCTGGTGCGCCCGCGAAGGCACGTCGCCCATCGGCATCAGGCTGGCACCTTCGATGTGCGCTATGGCGAATTCTTGTGGCTCGCGCACGTCGAGCAGCGTGAAATGGTCGCGGGAATCGAGCTTGTGTTTCACTTCAGCAGGCGTGACCTCGTAATCCATTCTCAGCTCTTGGCTTCCAGCTCTTGGCTTTAGTATCCAAAATCAGCAGCGGCGGCGTACGCGTGCTTCTTGACGCGGAGTTCTTCTTGCCGACACACGCCGACCAGGTTCTTGTAATCGCGCCGATCACGGACACCATCCACCCAGCGCGCCTGCCACGAGGCGAAGTCCTGCTCGGTCTTAGTCTGCTCGTGGTAGTGGCGGAAATAGGCATTGTCGCGACTGTAATGGCCCTGCACCGGCGAAGGGTGCGCACCCCAGGGACACTCGACCACAGCCGTCACTAGGAATCCGGGAATTACGGTGCGGTTGGGGTCGCTCGCGATAACCTCCTCGTCCACGACCTCCTCCGCCACAACAATGACACGCTTGGAGGCACGCACGCCTTCGATCATCACGCCAAAGTTGCCCCAGCAGTGTGCGTTGCCTTCGGTGTCTGCACGTTGCACGTGCACGATGGCGACGTCAGGGGCGAGGGCGCGGACAGCATGTAGCTTCCCGCTACCAAAGGGCGAGTCGATCTCGGCAAAAAACTCGTTGTCGCGTGCCAGGTCCGAACCCAGCGCAGTGCGTGTCGGCAGGAACGGCACTCCGAGGCCAGCCGCTTGGAGCGCGAGGGACACGGCAAAGTTACTCATGTCGGTGACCTTGAGGCGGCCGCGCTCCACCGCACGACGGAAGTTGTAGGCCGAGCCCATCATCACGTTGCCCACCCAAGCGGCGATCACGCGCTCCGCACAGCCGGCGCCGATGAGCTGGTCGAAGAGGATGTCCGAGATGGGGCCGATCAGCGTGAGGCCCCGCTTCCTCTGGCGGATGATCTCGTGGCCGGCGGCAAACGGGATCATCTGCTCCATCTGCAGGCCCATAGCGATAGAGGCGCCGTCCGGTGCCAGGTCGGCCACCGCCCGCCGCATTGAAACCAGCTTACCCATCAGCGGCCCTTCCATACCGGCTGGCGCTTCTCGAGGAAAGCGTTGATGCCTTCCTTGGCGTCCTCGGTGGCCATGAGGTCCTTGCGATAGATCTCCTCGGCGCGTGCCAGACCTTTGTCGAAATGGATGGCGTCCCAAGCGTAGAACGCTTTCTTGGCAACGGCCAGCGCCGCCGGGCTGAGCTTGGTCAGCCGCTCGACGGCATCGCTCAGCAGAGCGGGCAATTCTTCAGCCCGTGCTGCGCCGGTGGCTAAGCCGATGGCTAGGGCTTCGTCACCGGAGATTTGGCGGCCGCTGAGTATGAGGTCGGCGGCTCGCTTCTGCCCTACGAGAGCTGCAAGCGCCGTCACCGCGACCGGTGGGTAACTGGCCAGCTTGATCTCAGGAAATCCCCAGGAAGCATCGCGCGCGGTGTAAACGAAATCGCACACCATGACCAGCTCTGCCCCACCGCCCAGGCAGGCACCTTCGACAGCGGCGATGGTTACCTTCCTGGAATTGAGCACTGCGTGGATGACAGCATGCATCTTGCGCAGCATCTCTTCAATCTTGTCGGGGGTGTGCGCCTTGATGTCCACGCCCGCGGAAAACGCACGCGGCGAGCCGGAGAAAACAACGGCGATGATGTCGGGGCGAGATTCAACCGTGGCCAGGGCGGCTGTGAGCTCGTCCATCATGGGAATATCAATGACGTTCAACGGCGGATTGGCCAGGGTGATGCGCGCAAGGGGCGCTTGTACATCTAGTCGAATCTTTGCGAAACGTGTTTGTGGCTGGGTGGCCATGATTCTAGTCGTCGGTCGTCGGCCTTTGGTCGTCGGCCGAAAAGCCCGGAACCCTCATCTTGTCCAGAAGCCTTCCTTGTCATACTTGCGGATGGCTTCCAACTCGGCGGCGCTAGGCGTCTTGGTCTCGCTGACGTCATCCGCGACGCTTAGATTCCAGCCGGTGTTCGCGACCACGTCGTCAACGCTAACACCAGGATGCACCGACGCGAGGTAGGCCGCGCTATCCTCGCCGAAGCGCAGTATGGCCTTCGTCGTAATCACCGCCGACGGTCCACCGCGCGGCAATCCGACACGCTGCCGCCATCCCGCGCCCTCGCCATAGCCCGGGCTGGTGATGTACGAAACGCGCTGCGGCAAGCGGTGCTTAGCGTGCTCCAGCAGGACCACATAACGTTTGGCCAGCGAGGCGATGTCGCAAGCGCCGCCAGAGCCGGGAAGGCGAGTAATGCCGTCGTCGGTCGGCCGTTGTCGGTCGCCGGCGGAACGCGCGCGAACCTCCGTCGAATTCAAGTTGCCGAACTTATCCACTTCAGCAGCACCGAGAAAACCCAAATCAACCCGGCCGGACTGCAGCAGCGCCATGACGCTGAACATGTCCAGACACTGGGTGGCGCCGAGCAGGTTGGGCGGGTCAGCCATGGTGTAAATCAGCTCGGGCGCGGGCGTGGAGCGCACCACGCCATTCTCGAACAGGCCGATAGCTCGCGGTGCGTGCACGCGCTTGGCCACCACGAAGGCAATCAGCGGCAGGCGCATGCCGACGAATACCACTTCCCCGTCGCGGATTTCGCGGGCGGCGGCCGCCACCATGAGTTCGCCGAGTGTATGGGCGGTTTCGCGGGGCGTTTCTGTTGCAGGGGTAGACATTAGTCGTCACGCGCGAGCGCTTAGCTATCAGCCGCTAGCTGCTAGCTGTTATCGGTTAGAAGCTAGCTAAATATTGATCGCCGTCTTGCGCGGCTCGCCGATGGTTTCCAGCGGGTCGCGTGCGCCCAGCTTGGGTGCGATCCACTTGCTCTCGTTGGCAATGATCTCCTTCAG
>DASYTX010000277.1:0-5600 GCA_036001865.1 Terriglobales bacterium | reverse complement strand
TGGCTGGAGACGGCGCGTACCGCGCACCAGCTCGGGCTGCGCTCCAATGCCACCATGCTCTACGGTCACATCGAGAACGATGAGGACCGCGTTGACCACCTGCTCAAGTTACGTGGGCTGCAGGATGAAACCGGCGGCTTCCAGACCTTCATCCCGCTGGCCTTCCATCCTGCCAACACCCTGCTGCAACACCTGCCCAAGACCACCGGTCTGGGCGACATCCGCCAGATCGCGGTCAGCCGCCTGGTGCTCGACAACTTCCCCCACATCAAGGCCTACTGGCAGATGCTCACCCCCAAGATCTCACAGATCGCGCTGCGCTTTGGGGCCGACGACATTGACGGCACGGTGGTCGAAGAGAAGATCTACCACGATGCTGGCGCCACCACGCCGCAGGGCCTGCGCCGCCAGGAGCTGGTCCGCCTCATCCGCGAAGCCGGCCGGGAGCCGGTCGAGCGCGATACCCTCTACCATCCCGTCATTCGCACCGAAACCTCGGTTACGGTGGCGGTCTAGACCGCCGGCGCCGGGCCCACTTTGGTAGCTGGCCGAGGCAGCCTCTTTCGCAGGGCCCTCTGCTAATCCTCTGCCTGGTCTGTGGTTTAGGTTCAGCAGGTCATATAGCACTCTTTCGTGCCCAGAATTGAACTCGCGATTTTCTGACCTGGCATCCCAGGCAGGTGTAAAATTGTCCAACAAGTGAAGCCGCGCGGATTGGAGGCGGGGGATAGCCCGCATCCGAGGCTCTCATGAACGTACACATCTCCTATAAGACCGCAAAGCCTCCCGAGCTCGAGAAGGAATTCAAACACCACATCCAGAAGCTGCAGCGCCGGCTCCAGGTTTTTCGCCCGGAACTGGTCCACTTGCACGGCATCGTTGAGCAGAACTCGACTCGGGAAGGGACGGTGGTCTCGCTGAACCTGCGCCTGCCCAGCGGGCAGTTGGCCGCGCAGAAGAGCGGGCCCACGGCGGTGGCCGCCCTCAAGTTGTCTTTTGTTGATCTGCTTACTCAGTTGAACAAGCACAAGGACCAGTTACGCGGGCAGCGGCGCAAGAAACTGCGCCGTTCCATCCGCGAGCAGCAACTGTCGCCCGTGCCCTTCGAGCAGACCTTCGCTGCGGTGCACCCAGCCACGGTATCGGACCAGGATGTGCGTACCTGGGTGAACGCCAACCTTTCCCGGCTGGAAAATTTCGTGGAGCGCGAGTTGCTTTACCGCCAGGCCCTGGGGATGCTGACTCCTCATCAGGTTACCAAGGAGGAGGTTATTGACGAGGTGATCGCCGCCGCCCTGGGCGATGAAGAAGAAAGACCGGAGCTGCTGTCGCTGGAACGCTGGCTCTATCGCCTGGCGATCCGCGCCATCGGTCGCCTGAGTGCGGAGAATGGCGAGGCCGTCACCGCCCTGCCGCTGGAGGCTTCCGCGCGCCGGCAGAACGTCAAAGCCAGCGATGAGCCCATGTTGCAATATCACCAGCCCGACGAACTTTTCCTCACCGAGGAGGTCATCGCTGACCGGCGGGTGGCCACACCCGAGGAAGTCGCTTACTCCGACGAGATGATTGCGCTGGTGGAAGCGGCACTGTTGGGCGCCGGGCGGGAGGACCGGGAAGCCTTCATCCTCTACGCCATAGAAGGATTCACGGTCAGCGAGATCGCCGCCACCACCGACCGCTCTCCCGAGCAGGTGCGCGCCTCGATTCACGCTGCGCGAGAGCACCTGAAGAAAAACCTGCGAATCCCCAATCCTTTCAAGGAAAAGCTGCTGCAACACACCAAGATCGCCTGATCACACCTCATCCGGAGAAAACCTGATGATTACGCGCGAGGAACTTCGTCAATTGGCAGAGGTTGAATCCAAGGAAAACGCCGCTGTTACTTTCTATTACCAGCCCCGCACTCCTCAGAACAAGTCGCATCGCGAAGAGGTGATTCTGGTCAAGGACCTGGTCAAGCAAGCCATGCGACAGGCGCACGCCGCGAACGGCGCCCGTCCTGACCTCGACCGTATCCTGCAAATGGCCGAGCAGTTGCACGGCAACCATGCCCGCGCCAAAGCTGTGTTCGCCTGCCACGCACAGGGCGTTTGGCGGGAGTTCGATCTGCCTCCGCTGCTTCCCGCCACACAGGTGGTGGTCAATCGCCGGTTTCACCTGCGGCCTTTGGCTGCGCTGGCCATGGGATCACCGCGCTGCTGTGTGGCACTGGTGGACCGGGAAAGAGCGCGGCTCTTCACCTTATGGAACGGCGATATCACCGAGCACGCGGGCCTGTTTGATGTCTTGCCCCGCCGGGTGCGCACCGATGGCTTTGCCGGCTACAACGCCGGCCATAAAGAACGCCACATCGACAACGAAGCCATGCGCCACTTCAAGCACGTTGCCGAGCGCCTGCTCGACCTGCAGGCACGCGAGGGTTGTGAGGCCTTTATCATTGGCTGCCGGGACGAGACCTGGCCAGAGCTCGAGCCTCATCTGCACCCGTATATCCGGCAGCGCCTGACAGGGCGCTTTGCTGCAGATCCCGCGGAGGCCACGCTCGATCAGGTCAAAGAGCAGGCTGAGCGAGTGCTGCGCGAACATGAAGAAGCGCAGCGCCAGGGGTTGGTTCGCGAAGTGCTGGGCGAGGCCCAGCGCAACGCTCGCGGCACCGTCGGCCTGCGGCGCGTGTTGGAGTCCCTGGAGCGTGGCGAGGTGCAGACCCTGCTTATCGGGCAGAACTTTTCCGCCCAGGCGGTGGAGTGCACCAACTGCGCGCACCTGGACACTCGCATGGTCAAGAACTGTGCGGTCTGCGGCCATGAAACCCGGGAGCTGGACGATGTGGCCGATGTCCTGGTGCGGCGCGCTCTCCGCGGCGGCTTGGATTTCGTCCCCATACAGGATGAGGCGCTGGAGAAGGCGGGCAACATTGGCGCGCTGCTGCGCTTCCGCGCCGACCAGAACACACCTCAGAAGCTGGCCGTGTGACAACTTATTCTGATTGTGTACTCAGCCCGGCTGCCCTGCCGGGCTTTATCATGTTGGCCCCCGATATCTGAGAACTGAGAACCGAAAACTGAGAACTCCTTTCATGAACCGCAGAGACTTTCTGTCCGCCACCGCGATGGCTTCCGTCAGCCTCAACTTGCAGGCGCAGCAGAGCAAGGCTGTCGGCGAGAAGCCGGAGAAAACAGAACAAGAGAGGGAAAAGCCTGCGCCCGCTCCCAAGCGTCCCGCCCTAATCTCCAAGCACACCGGCAAACTCGATCTCGCTTACGACCTCCTTCGGCGTGACGGCGACACGCTCGAAGCTGTCCTGCTCGCCTGCCGCATGCAGGAGGATGATCCCAGCGATACGACCGTGGGCCTCGGCGGGCTGCCCAACCAGGACGGCGTAGTCGAGCTGGACGCCTGTTGCATGCACGGTCCCACGCGCCGCGCAGGGGCCGTGGCTGCGGTGCGTGACATCAAGAACGTATCTCTGCTCGCGCGACTGGTCATGGAGCGCACCGATCATCTACTGCTGGTCGCTGAAGGCGCTAGGCGCTTCGCTCTGGCTCACGTTTTCAAAGAGGAGAACCTGCTCACCGAGCACGCGCGCAAGGTGTGGCTGTTGTGGAAGGAAACCATGTCCAACCAGGACAACTGGGGGCCGGGACTCGCAGATCCCAACTGGAAGCCGCCCGCTCCTGTTCCCCAGGCGGGGGATAAGCGTCTACGCAAGCTGGAAGAAGCGGCCGCGCGGTTGGGGATAGCGCCAGAACTGCGGCAGCAGGCAATTCAACAGGTGTTGCGGCCACCGACCGGCACCATCCACTGTTCCGCGGTCAACGAGAAAGGCGAGATGTCGGGCGCTACCTCGACCAGTGGCTTGGCCTGGAAACTCCCCGGCCGGGTGGGCGATTCGCCGCTGATCGGCGCAGGCTGCTGGACCGACCAGGACGTCGGCTCTGCCGGCGCCACCGGGCGCGGCGAGGAGAACATCAAGATTTGCGGCGCGCACACCATTGTCGAGAACATGCGCCGCGGTATGGGGCCGCAAGAGGCTGGCCTCGACGCCCTGCGCCGCATCGCCCGCAATTACAACAATGACATGACGCGCCTGCGCTTCGTGGACATGGTCTTCTACGTCCTCCGCAAAGATGGCGCCTACGCCGGTGTGTCGCTGTGGAGCCAGCGCAGCTCTGGCCAGGCAATGCAGTTCGCCGTGCACGATGGCACGTTGCGGGTGGAGAACTGTGTGGGCTTGTTCCAGGGACACGCCATCTCCTGGCCGCCGACGCCGCAGGTGCCGAAGTAAAAAGAAGGGCCTCCCGTCCGGGAGGCCAACTGAGTACTGACTACCGAGTACTGCCGTTAAGCGAATCTCACCTTCACATCCGCTCTTTTTTCCAGGTGGATGCTGTCGATGAACCGCACCTTGCCAGTGGCGAGAGTCAGAACGATGGAGTTGGTACGCGTGCCTTCGCCGAAGAAGCGCACGCCTTTGAGCAGGGCGCCGTCGGTAACGCCGGTGGCGGCGAAGATGATCTGCTTGCCCGGCGCCAGTTCCTCAGCCGTATAGATCTTGTTCTTGTCACGGATGCCCATGCGCTCCAAGCGCGCTTCCTGCTCGGGCTTCATCATGGTGAGCCGGCCGACCATGTAGCCGTTCAGGCAGCGTAGAGCGGCGGCGGTGAGCACGCCCTCCGGCGCGCCGCCCGCACCCATCACCGCGTGCACGCCCGTTCCGATTACGGCGGCGGCGATGCCCGGGGCGAGGTCGCCGTCGGAGATCAGCTTGATACGCGCCCCGGCTGTGCGGATGTCGTTGATGAGCTTCTCGTGCCGGGGGCGGTCGAGCACGATGATCACCAGGTCTTCGACGTCGCGGCTGAGGCGCTGGGCGATGTTTTTCAGGTTGTCGGCAACAGGCGCGTCGAGGTCCACGGCTCCGTGGCACGATGGCCCGACGACGATCTTCTCCATGTAGCAGTCGGGCGCATGCAGCAGGCCGCCGCGTTCCGAGGCTGCCAGCACGGTGATCGAGTTGGGCTGCCCTGTGGCGCACAGGTTGGTGCCCTCCAGAGGATCGACGGCGATGTCGATCTCTGGCACGTTCATGCCGTTGGGGAATTCGGCCCCGACTTTCTCGCCGATGTAGAGCATAGGCGCCTCATCGCGCTCGCCCTCGCCGATCACGATGGTGCCGCGCATGGGCACGCTGTCCATGGTCTGCCGCATGGCTTCCGTGGCCACATCATCGGCCTTATGACGGTCGCCGTAACCCATGGTGTGAGCCGCGGCGATGGCGGCCTTCTCCACTACGCGCAGGAACTCCAGCGCCAGGTCAGTCTCGATGTTCTGTCCGAAAGTCTTGGCGACCGCCTTGGCTGGTCGTACGTCCGAAGTTTTTGTAGCCATGATTGCTCCAGATGATTTCAGAATGCGTCGATCCCGGTAATGGAATGCCCGATGATCAAAGTGTGGATGTCGTGCGTGCCCTCGTAAGTCTTCACCGACTCCAGGTTGGCCATGTGGCGGAAGATAGGATACTCGTCGGCGATGCCGTTGGCGCCGAGAACGTCGCGGGCCATGCGCGCACACTCCAGCGCCATCCATACGTTGTTCTTCTT